>JAICPQ010000264.1 GCA_025929745.1 Burkholderiales bacterium
AATCAACAAGAACTGCGAGGCCTTCGCCGATCCGATGCAGGCGGCGCGCGGCGCGGACCTGGTCACCACCGACGTATGGACGTCGATGGGCTTCGAGGCCGAGAACGAGGAGCGGCGGCGCGACTTCCACGACTGGCAGGTGGACGCGGAAATGATGCGCGCGGCGAAGAAGGACGCGCTTTTCATGCACTGCCTGCCGGCGCACCGCGGCGAGGAAGTCGCCGCGACGGTGATCGATGGCCCGCAGTCGGTGGTGTGGGACGAGGCGGAGAACCGCCTGCACACGCAAAAAGCGCTGCTCGAATTCCTCGTGCGCGGGAAACTCTAGATGTTCGGCGTCGCGGACTACTGGGCGTTTGTCATCGCCGTCATCGTATTTCTCGCGATTCCCGGTGTGGGCAACCTCGCGATCATCACCTCCACCAGCAAGGGGCGCATCGCCGGCGGGCTCGCGGCAACGCTAGGCGTCATCGTCGGCGACCAGGTGCTGATGTGGTGCGCGGTGGCGGGCGTCGCAGCGATCCTCACAGCCAACCCCGCGCTCTTCGGCGTCATCCAGTACGCCGGCGCCATCTACCTCGGCTGGCTTGGCATCCGCATGATCGTGGCGAAGCCCGGAGCCGCGCCGATCCTCGATATGCAGCCGGGCCGGTTCTTCCGGCAGGCGATGTTCATCACGTTGCTCAACCCGAAGGCCATCGTCTTCTACATGGCCTTCTTTCCGCTCTTCGTAGACCCTGCCCGGCACAAGGGCCTGGTCACTTTCGCCGCGATGGCGTTGACCATCGCGGCCCTGACGTTCCTCTACTGCGTGATCGTCATCTGCATTACGCACTTCGCCGCCGAGCGCATGCGCGCGAGTCCGCGGGTCGCGGCGTGGCTCAACCGGATCGCCGGAACCATGCTTGTCGGCTTCGGCGTGAAGCTCAGCGTTTCTTAGGCTTCTCGCCGCCGAGGAGCGGCACGCCGCCTGCCTTGCCCGTATCCCCCAGGAGCCCGCTTTCGCTGTACACGCGCAGCTTCTCGCGCGTGTCCTCAATGTCGAGATTGCGCATTGTCAGTTGCCCGATGCGGTCGCGCGGCGTGAAGAACACCTCCTCGCCCTTCTCCATGGTGAGCCGCTCAGGCTTGTAGGTGAGGTTCGGGCTCTTCGTGTCGAGGATCGAGTAGTCGTTACCGCGGCGCAGCTCGAGCACCACCTCGCCGCTCACCGCCTTCGCCACCCAGCGCTGCGCGGTCTCGCGCAGCATCATGGCCTGCGGATCGAACCAGCGGCCCTGGTAGAGGAGACGCCCGAGGCGCCGCCCGTTCATGCGGTACTGCTCGATCGTATCCTCGTTGTGGATACCCGTGACGAGGCGCTCGTAGGCGATGTGCAGCAGCGCCATTCCCGGCGCCTCGTAGATCCCCCGGCTCTTCGCCTCGATGATGCGGTTCTCGATCTGGTCCGACATACCCAAGCCGTGGCGGCCCCCGATGGCATTGGCTTCCTCCATGAGCCTGACCGGATCGGAGAAGCGCTGGCCGTTGAGCGCCACGGGCGCACCTTCGGCGATTTCCACAGTTACTTTTTCATTCTTGATTCTTAGGTCCTCGCGCCAGAACGCCACGCCCATGATGGGCTCGACGATGGCGATGCCCTTGTCCAGGAACTCGAGATCCTTCGCTTCGTGCGTCGCGCCCAGGATGTTGGAATCGGTCGAATACGCCTTCTCGGCGCTCGTATTGTAGTCGAAGCCGGCCTTGGCGAGGTAAGCCGACATCTCCTTGCGGCCGCCGAGCTCGTCGATGAAGCGCTGGTCGAGCCACGGCTTGTAGATGCGCAGCGCCGGGTTGGCGAGCAGCCCGTAGCGGTAGAAGCGCTCGATGTCGTTGCCCTTGTAGGTACTGCCGTCGCTCCAGATGCCGACTTCGTCCTCGCGCATGGCGAGGACGAGCATCGTCCCCGTGACCGCACGGCCGAGCGGCGTGGTGTTGAAGTAGGTGGCGCCTCCGGTAGAGATGTGGAAGGCGCCGCACTGGATGGCAGCGATGCCCTCGGCGACGAGCTGCGGCCGGCACTCGACGAGGCGCGCCTTTTCCGCGCCATAGGCGAGCGCCTTCTTCGGAATTGCGTCGTAATCGTCCTCATCCGGCTGGCCGAGGTTCGCGGTGTACGCGTGGGGAATCGCGCCATGTGCGCGCATCCAGTGCACCGCGGCGCTCGTGTCGAGGCCGCCGGAAAACGCAATGCCGATCTTCTCGCCCTGCGGCAAGCTGCCGAGTATCTTCGCCAAGCGCCTAATCATAAGTGATTCGGCGCGAGCGGCTACAATGGGACGCGATGCGCAGCATCCTGGTCTCGATGCTTCTTGCTGCGAGCAGCGCGCTCGCAGCGCCGTTCGCCGTGCAGCTCGGCGATGCGCGAGTCGCGCTCGACGCGCCGCCGGGATTCGCCGATACGCAGTTCACCGGCTCGCCGCGACTGCAGGAGATCGGCGAGTCGCTCACCTCGGCTTCCAACCGCGTGCTGCTTTTCGCCCTGAGCGACGCCGATCTGCGGCGCTTCACGCTCGGCGATCAGCTCGAGCTGCGCCGCTACATGATCGCGGTCACGCCGCGCGCGATGGAAAGAGAGCGCCTGAGCGAAGGCGCTTTCAAATCGCTCGCTGGTAACGTGCGCGGCGAGGTAACCGACCTGCCGACGGGCGACTTCCAGAAACACCTCGACTCGCGCGCGCCGGGCACCGTGGTCATGCTGGCGGAGTTGCGCAAGGAAGCCGACGCCGTTTCGGTGCTGCAAGGCTCACGCAGCAAAGCGGGCATGTTCGAGCGCACGCGCTACCTCCTCACCTCCAACAGCCTCGTCCTGCTCCGCGGCAAGGCGCTCACGCTTTCGGTCTACACCCAGTACGACGACCCGGCCGACCTGGAATGGATCCGCTCGACCACCAATCGCTGGATCGACGATCTCAAGCGGCTGAATTCTCGCTAGAGCGCCCGGACACGCCGGACGCCACCAAAGGCCGAGGCGTTCAAGGACATCGTCAAGTCCGGCCGCACGCACCTGATGGACGCCGTGCCGGTCACGCTCGGGCAAGAGTTCGCGGGCTACGCGGCGCAGGTGCGGCTCGGCCGGCGGCGGGTCGAGAACGCGCTGCCGCAGGTGG
>JAICPQ010000141.1 GCA_025929745.1 Burkholderiales bacterium
CATCGAGGACCACACCGGTGCTGGCAAGCACACGGACGCGCCGCAGAGCCTTTATCCCGTCGAGGTCGCCGCCGAGCGCGTTCGCGCCGCGGTCGCCGCGCGCACTAATCCGGACTTCCTGATCGTCGCGCGCTCGGACGCCTTCTGGGTGCATCGCGACCTCGACGACTGCATCGCGCGCCTCGAGCGCTACGCCGCCGCGGGCGCCGACATGGTGTTCCCGACGATGGTCGGTCCGGCCGAGCTCGCCGAGGTGCGCCGGCGCGTCGGGAAGCCGCTGATGATCGTGAACAACGCCGAGGACCGGCACGAAGGCGCGGCGATCGTCCTCTACTACGCCTTCTCCATCGCGCACCAATACGCCGCGCTCGCGCGCGCTCTCGCTGACGGCAAGCTTGCAGCGCAGACCGGACCTCTCGAAGAGTTTCTCGGCTATAAGGACGCCGGGAGGAGGACCTCATGAAGTTACTGCTGGGAATACTGCTCGGCGTTTCCACGGGTCTTGCGTCAGCGCAATACCCGAACAAACCCATCCGCTTCATCGTCGGCTTTCCGCCGGGCGGCTCCGCCGATCCGACGACGCGGATCGTCGGCGCGGCGCTCCAGGAGCAGCTCGGCCAACCGGTCGTGGTGGAGAACCGCCCCGGCGCGGACAGCGCGATCGCGGCCGAGCAGGTATCGAAGATGGCGCCCGACGGCTACACCATCATGTTCGCGTCGAATAGCGCGATGACAGCGGCGGTCGCGCTCAAGAAAAACCCAAGCTACGACCCGCTCAAGGACTTCACGCCGATCTCGATGGTGGGGCGCGCCACGGTGTTCTTCTACGTGCATCCGTCGGTGCCCGCGACGACGCTCAAGGACTTCGTCGCGCATGCGAAAGCGAATCCCGGCAAGCTCGTCTACGGCACCGGCAATCCGCTTTCGATCCTCTACGGGCAGCAGTTCATGAACGCCACCGGCATCCAGTGGTTGCACGTCCCCTACAAGGGCGAGGGCCCGCTCAATCCCGACATCCTCGCCGGTCGCGTGCATGCATCGTTCCTCAGTACTGCGTCGGCGATCTCGAACGCGAAGGAAGGACGTCTGCGCCCGCTCGCCGTGCTCCTCAACAAGCGCAGCCCGCTACTCCCCGAGGTCCCGACCATCGACGAAGCCGGCGTGCCGGAGGTCACCGTGCGCCAGTGGGCCGGCGTGTTCGGTCCGCCGAAGATGCCGCCCGAGATCGTCGAGCGCCTGAACCGCGAAGTGAACGCCGTGCTCAAGCGCCCCGACGTCCTCGAAAAGCTGCAAACCTACGGCTACGCCGCCGAGGGCTCCACGCCCGAGCGCCTCGCCGAAATCAACCGCACCGACTTGGAGCTCTGGCGCCGCCTGGTAAAGGAAGCAGGACTACCCCTCGATTAACCAACCCTAATTCGGGGTCAGGGTGCGAATTGCGTTAATCCGCGAATTCGGACCCTGACCCCGAATTCCGTTGGGTATTAGGGCCACGGCGTTGGTTTGAGCGACGACGGCAGGTATAGCGGATGGGCCGGCTGTCCGGCGCCGTTCATTCGCAGAACGTGCAGCGCAATCCGTTGCTGCTTTAGAAGCGCTTTCACACCTTCGGCTCTCTCCGCGTGTAATCCATGATTGCCCCACGCGCACACGACGAGCTTCGCGCCTCTTGCCGCCTTCACGATCGCGGCGTCGTTTCCGCGGCCTATCGGATCGTCGACGGTTTTCAAAGCCGCGGGATCCGTCGAGCGCCAGCCGAAGATGTTGGTAACGACGAGCGCGCCGAAGCCCCAGCGCTCGGCGTAGTTGCGCGCGCGCGTACACGACGGGTCGAGCTTGAACTGGTCCGCGGTACTGGGATTGAGCATGAGGAAATTCGCGACCGGCTTCGCCTCGTCCCAGCAGCGCCACAGGAGGTAGCGCCAGCGCCGGCAACGCGAGAACTTGGCGCCCGCCGGCGTCATTTCTTTTTCTTCAGCATTTCCGCCAGGCCTTCGAGCGGCCGGTGCTGCGCCGGTTTTGGATCGAGTTCGGGCTCGGTCCCCGATTTGAAATCCTCAAACCGGGCGTGCTCGTTTTCGTGGCAGTAGATGCACAGGAGCTCCCAGTTCGAGCCGTCCGCGGGATTGTTGTCATGGTTGCCGTCCCGGTGATGCACGGTGAGCTCGCGCAGGCGCTTTCCTTCGAACTCGCGGCCGCAGCGCGCGCAGATGTGCGGCAGCAGCCTGAGCGCGGGTTCCCGGTACGAGGCGTCCGGATGTTTCGCCATGCCGAAACGATACCGCGCGGGCGCGCGGCTTGCTCGTACCTGTTTTCGCAGTTCACCCCAACGAAGGAGCTCCCATGAATCTCTCCAGCATCCGCGAAAAGATGAAAGTCGTCGGTTCCGACCGGCAGCCCGTCGGCACGGTCGACCATATCGAAGGCGACGAGATCAAGCTGATGAAGAACGACCCGCAGGCGAACGGCCAGCACCACTACATCCCGTCCGACTGGGTCGAGAAGATCGAGGGCGACCAGGTGCGTCTCAACAAGAGCTCGAGCGAAGCCTGCTCGGAGTGGCGCTCCGACTAGGTCCACATCCCGCGTAGGCGGGACGCCACATCCACCCGCCCTCCGGAGACGACCACGTCCTCCGGGGCGGCGGCTTCACCCCACGCGACCGGCTCCATGCAGGCGAGCACCGCCTGCGTCATGAAGCGGCTCTTCGCGCCGTACACGTGGCGGTCGCCCATGCGCGATTGCGCCGCGACGTAGTACTTGAGCGGCGCGATGACGTGGAGCTCGCTCTTCGCGCGCGTCATCGCGACGTAGAGGAGCCGGCGCTCCTCGTCGATCAGCTCGGCGCGCCCCGTGGAGAACTCGGACGGGAAGTTGCCGTCGGCGACGTTCAGGATGTGCACCGACTCCCATTCCTGCCCCTTTGCGGAATGCACGGTGGAGAGCACGAGGTAATCCTCGTCGAGGTACGGCTCGCCCGATAGGTCGCCGGTGGCCTGCGGCGGATCGAGCGCCATCTCGGTGAGGAAGGTGGCGCGGTCGCCGAACTGACCCGCGATCTTCTCCAGCTGCTGCAGATCGCCCGCGCGCACCTGCGCCGCGTCGTAGATGCGTTCGAGGTGCGGCAGGTACCACTCGCGCACGCGCTGCACCTGGCCCTGCCACGGCGCCTCGGCGAGGTACTGCAGGAGCGCGTTGAGATCCGCCGCTCCGGTCTGCAGCGTGCTCCACGCGTAGGCGTCGGACTCGAAGCGCGTGAACGTGCGCGCCGCGCCCGCCGGTCCCACGCCCGGAAGGAGCTGCAGCGCGCGGAACGCCGTGACGCGGTTCTGCGGGTTATCGGCCCAGCGCAGCACCGCAAGCATGTCTTTTACGTGAGCCGCCTCGAGGAACTTCAGCCCTCCGTATTTCACGTACGGAATATTCCTGCGCACCAGCTCGAGCTCGAGCAGATCGGAATGGTGCGAAGCGCGAAAGAGCACCGCCTGATTTCGCAACAGCACGCCGCGCTCGCGCGCCTCCAGCACGCGCGTCACCACGTACTGCGCCTGCCCTTCGTCGTCGGCGACCGTCACGTACCGCGGCTTTGCGCCGAGCTTCTTCCTGGAATACAGGCTCTTGCCGATGAGAGCGTTGGCCGCATCCAGGATCTGCTGCGTCGAGCGGTAGTTCTCCTCCAGCGGAACCACCGTGGCCTGGTATTGCTTTTCGAACCCGCGGATGTTTTCGACTGTCGCGGCTCGAAAAGAGTAGATCGCCTGCGCGTCGTCGCCGACCACCGTGACGCCCTCGCCGGTGGGCTTGAGCTTTAACAAGATCTCGGCCTGCAGGATGTTGGTGTCCTGGTATTCGTCGACCAACACGTGGTCGAAGCGCGCGCCGATCTCGGCGGCGAGCGCCTCGTCCTGCATCATCGCGTGCCAGTAGAGAAGAAGATCGTCGTAATCGAGCGCCTGGTTCTGGATCTTCTTCTCGACGTAGGCGCGGAAGAGGCCGGTCAGCTCACCTTCCCAATCCGCGCACCACGGGAACATGAGCGAGAGGGTCTCCGGGAGGGGGCGCTGTGTGTTCACGCGGTGCGAATAGATCGAGAGACAGGTGTCCTTGCGCGGGAAGCGCTTCTCGGACTTCGAAAGGCCGCGCTCGTGGCGCACGATGTCCATCAGATCCGCCGCATCGCCGCGATCGAGCACGCTGAAGCTCTCGGCGAGGCCGATGCGCTTCGCGTGCTTGCGGATCAGCCGGTTCGCGATCGAGTGGAAAGTGCCCGACCACGGCAGGCGCACCTCCTTCTTCACCTCGGCGACGATGCGGTTCGCGCGCCGCGTCATCTCGAGCGCCGCGCGGCGGGTGAACGTCAGCAACAGGATGCGTTCAGGCGCCGTACCTCTCAGGACCAGATGTGCAACGCGATGCGCGAGGGTGTTCGTCTTTCCGGTGCCCGCGCCGGCGAGGATGAGAAGCGGCGCGGGACCCGCATGCGCAGCTTCACGCTGTCTTGTATTGAGCTCCACGCCGAGTACTGTACATATTTACAGTTCGACGGGCAAAAAAGAAGCCGTCCGAAGACGGCCTCTTAGGGGTGAGCCATTATCCAAGGGAGGGAGGATGAATGGCTCGGGGGGGAAGCCGCATTGTGCATACCTGGCGCGGTCATGTATGTCACCCCGCGCGTCTTTTTGCTGTAAATGATGCGCTACAGGCCCGTCCCGACGGCCCAGAGCCCTGAATTCATTGGGGCTCCGGGCTCGCGTTTCGCCTATCCAACCTCCACCGGAACGAAGATGCTCGATTCGCCGCGGCGGACCAGGAGCGCGACCGTGCCCTTCGCCTTGTCGGCGACTGCGCGCAGGTCCTCCACGCTCTTCACGGGCTTGCCGTTCACCGCGGTGACTACGTCGCCGGGTCGGATACCGGCGCGGGCCGAGGGTCCGGTGACGTTCTCGACCACGAGGCCGTCCTCGGAAGGCCGCAGCGCCAGGCCGAGCTTGCCCGCATTGTCCGGCTTGGCGCCTTCGCGCGTCGCGGAGGCGGCCTGCTCGGCGCGCAGCTCGCCGACCTGGACCTGGACGTTGCGCTTGCCGCCGTCGCGCCACACCTCGAAGTTGGCCTGCGTGCCGGGCTTCACCGCCGCGACAAGGGGCGGCAGCTCGGAGGAGCGCTCGAGCGTCTTGCCGTTCACGCCGAGGAGCACGTCGCCGGGCTGGATGCCGGCCTTCGCCGCCGGGCCGTCCTTCTCGACCGAGGCGACGAGCGCCCCGCGCGGCCGATCGAGGCCGAAGGACTGCGCGAGCGACTGGCTCACTTCCTGGATCGAGACGCCGATGCGCCCGCGCTCCACGCGCCCGTGCTGCACGAGCTGCGTCTTCACGTTCGCCGCGACATCGACCGGGATCGCAAACGAGATGCCCTGGTAGCCGCCGCTGCGCGAATAGATCTGCGAGTTGATGCCGATCACCTCGCCCCTGAGATTGAAGAGCGGTCCGCCCGAGTTGCCGGGGTTCACGGCGGCGTCGGTCTGGATGAACGGAACGTACGTGCCGTCGGGCAGCGAGCGCGAAGTGGCGCTCACGATGCCCGCGGTCACCGTGTTCTCGAAGCCGAACGGCGAACCGATCGCGACCACCCATTCGCCCACCTTCACCTCGCGTGGATCGCCGAGCTTGACCGCGGGAAGCTTGGTCGCGTCAATTTTCACAACGGCGATGTCCGTCGCCTTGTCGGCGCCGAGCACCTTGCCTTTGAACTCGCGCCGGTCGATGAGCCGCACGCGCACTTCGTCCGCGCCTTCGACCACGTGCGCGTTGGTGAGGATCACGCCGTTCGGCTCGATGATGAAGCCCGAGCCCATGCCTTGCCGCGGCGTGTTCGGCTGCTGCGGGATGCCGAAGCGCCGGAGAAGCTCCTCCGGGATCTCCGGCGACGCCGATGCCGGATTTCGGGCCGCGGAGGCGGTGATGTTGACGACCGCGCCCTTGTTCGCCTCCACGATCGCGGCGAAGTCGGGCAGCGTCTGGACCTGCGCCGCCGGGGCGGCGGCATTCGCCGTAAGGGCGAGCGAGAGCAGAGCTGCGTAAGCCCATCTCAACTTCATGGCATCCCTCCGAATTTTTGAACTGCTGGTGCGCTAAAGACCGGCGGGCGCGGGCCCGAGTTCCGCTAAGCGGGCTGCTCGGTTGTTACCAAATGTAGAAGAATGGCGGCCATGACCGCCATCCCCAACCATGCCCTGCGCCAGCTGCGCGCCGGAAAGCTCGCGATCGGCCTCGGCGTCAACCAGGCGCGCACCGTGGGCATCGCCACACTCGCGAAGACCGCGGGCTTCGACTGGCTCTTCATCGACGGCGAGCACGGCTCGCTCGACGGCGACACCATCGCGCAGATCTCCACGGCCGCGCTCGCCGCGGGCGTCTCGCCGATCGTGCGCGTCGCGGGCTTCGAGCACTGGCACGCCTCGCGCATGCTCGACAACGGCGCGCAGGGCATCGTGTTTCCGCACGTCGATTCAAAAGAAGAAGCTGAGCGGGTGGCAAGCGCGTGCCGTTACCCCCCGGTCGGCAAGCGCTCGATGGGCGGCGCGCTCGCGCAGCTCGGCTACGCGTCGACTCCGGTCGCCGAGGCGGCGCGCCTCATGAACGAGGAGACGCTCGTCGTGGTGATGATCGAATCACCCGGAGCCGTGAATAAGGCGGACGACATCGCGGCGACCAAAGGCGTCGACGCGCTTCTCATCGGCACCAACGACCTCTGCTTCGAGATGGGCATCCCGGGCCAGTTCAACGACCCGCGCGTGAAGGAGGCCTACACCAAGGTGATCGCCGCCTGCCGCAAGCACGGCAAATTCCCCGGCATGGGCGGCATGTACACGCCCGAGCTCCTCGAGCGCCACATCGCCATGGGCGTGCAGCTCATCCTCAGCGGCTCGGACTTCTCGCTGCTCATGCAGGCCGCAACGGCACGGGCGAGCCTCGTGCGAGGTTTCGAGAAGAAATAGGTTAGCGCCTCAGCTCCTGCATTCATCCGAGCTCGAGCGTTGTCACCCCGAAGAGCTTCGAAAGTTCGATCGCCGGGTCCGGCCCCGTGTACATCCGGGCGGTCTCGAACACCGGCGTCAGGCTGAGCCCGGCCAGGAACGACTTCGCGCCCGGGTTCGCCTCCGGCACGTCGACGAAAACGGCCTCACCACTGGGAGCGTGGGCGGCAGCTCCCTCGTAGAGGCG
>JAICPQ010000249.1 GCA_025929745.1 Burkholderiales bacterium
GCGCGCGCCTGCTCGGCGGTATTCATGATCTGCAGGCGGTACACGTTCTCGATCAGCCCGCCCTCCACTTCGCGCGCGATCGCCGCGCGATCGCGGATCACGTCCACCTTGAGCGGCACGCGGATGTAGAGGGTGATCGCCATCGCTGCGCTGATGGCGCCGAGGATCGCCGCGTAGACGAGCACGCGCGGCCGCAAGACACGGCCCTTCGAATAGCGGATGAGCTTCTTCGGTCGACCGACCTTTTCCATGACGCGGTCGCAGCCGTCGATGCACGCCGCGCAGCCTATGCACTCGTACTGGAGACCGTTTCGGATATCGATGCCGGTCGGGCAGACCTGCACGCAGATGCCGCAGTCCACGCAGTCGCCTTTACCTTGCCCTTTGCCGCGCGGCTCCCCGCGTTTCGCGTCGTAGGTGATGATGAGCGTGTCCTTGTCGAACATCGCGCTCTGGAAGCGCGCGTACGGGCACATGTACTTGCAGACCTGCTCGCGCATCCAGCCGGCGTTGCCGTAGGTGGCGAAGCCATAGAACAATGCCCAGAAGCTCTCCCAGGCGCCGGGTGCGGTGCTTAATAGATCGCGGATCGGCGTGAAATAGCCGACGAAGGTGATCCCCGTCCAGAGCGCAACCGCGAGCCAGACGGCATGCTTCGCGCTTTTCAAGCCGAGCTTGCGCAAGCCCGTCCTTTCCCTGTCGAGGCGCATGCGCGCGTTGCGGTCGCCCTCGATGGCGCGTTCGATCCAGAGAAAGATCTCGGTGTAGACGGTCTGCGGACACGCGTAGCCGCACCACAGGCGCCCCGCGACGGCGGTGAAGAGGAAGAGCGAAAGCGCGCTCACGATGAGGAGCACGGCGAGATAGATCACGTCCTGCGGCCAGAACACCAGACCGAACAGGAAGAACTTGCGCTCGGCGATGTCGAAGAGCACCGCCTGGCGGCCGTTCCACTGGAGCCACGGACCGCCGTAGAACACGATCTGCGTCGCCCAGACCAGAATCCAGCGCCACGCGGCGAACCACCCGTGCACCGCGCGCGGGTAGATCTTGCGCTGTACCTCGTAGAGCGAGACTTCGTGAGGAAGGGGCGCGTCCGCGGCGTTCACTTCGAAAGCGAAAGGACGTAGGCGGTGAGCAGATGGATGCGCGCCTCGTCCAGCACGTGCTTGTGCGCCGGCATCTGGCTGTTGCGGCCCTTGGCGATGGTCTCAATCACCACGGCCTCGGCCGAGCCGTGCAGCCAGTTCTTGTCGGTGAGGTTCGGCGCGCCGAGCGCGGCGTTGCCCTTGCCCTCGGCGCCGTGGCAGGCAACGCAGGTCTTCGCGAAGATCTCCTTGCCAAGCTCCACGCGAATCGAGTCCGCGGTAAGACCCGACAACGAGCGCACGTACTGCGCGACGTTCTTCACCCCTTCGGCGCCGAGTGCTTCGCCGAACGGCGGCATCATCCCGGTACGGCCCTCGGCGATGGTCGTCTTGACCGTCGTTGCGTCGCGGCCCCACTGGAAGGCGCCCGCCGTGAGGTTGGGAAAGCCGCGCGAGCCGGCGCCGTCGGAAGCATGGCACTGCGCGCAGTTATTCAGGAAAAGCTTTTGCCCGATGGCGAGCGCCTCGGGAAGCTTGAGGAGTGCATCGACTTCCGTTGACGCGAACTTCTTGTACACCGGGCCGTACTGCTTCTCGGCAAGCTCCTGCTCCTCCTTGAGCTGCCCGACCTGGCTCCAGCCGAGCGTCCCCTTCCAGCTGCCGAGCCCCGGATAGAGCACGAGGTAAGCGAGCGAGAATAGGATCGTGATGTAGAAAAGCCAGCTCCACCAGCGCGGCAGCGGGTTGTTGTACTCGGCGAGGTCCTCGTCCCACTTGTGCCCCGTGGTCTCGGCGGCCCCGCTCACTCGCTGGATGCTCTGGCTCTTGAGGAAAAGCGCGCACGCAACGATCGATACCACCGTCAGCACGGCGACGTACACGTCCCAGAAGCCGCTGAAGAATTCGCTCACCGGTCCTCCCGCAGGATGCTTTGCGCCTGCGCGTCCAGTTTCTCGCGGCGATGCGGCAGGTAGGCCCACACCACGATGGCGAGGAACGCGCCGAGCGCGGCCACCGTGACGAGGGTGCGGATGAGATTGATGTCCATGTTCATTTGCCTCGCTTCACTGCCGTGCCCAAGCCCTGGAGGTAGGCGATGAGCGCATCCATCTCGGTCTTGCCGTCAAGCTCCTTGCGAGCGCCGGCGATCTCCGCGTCGGTGTACGGCACGCCGAGCGTCTTGAGCGCCTTCATCTTGGCTTCGATGTCTTCGGCGTTCGCGCGCGCCTTCGCGAGCCACGGATACGCGGGCATGTTGGATTCCGGCACGAGGTCGCGCGGGTTGAGGAGATGCAGGCGGTGCCACTCGTCGGAATAGCGGCCGCCGACGCGGTGCAGGTCGGGCCCGGTGCGCTTGGAGCCCCACTGGAAGGGGCGGTCGTACACGAACTCGCCGGCCACCGAATACGGCCCGTAGCGCTCCACCTCGGCGCGGAAAGGCCGCACCATCTGCGAATGGCAGTTGTAGCAGCCTTCGCGGATGTAGATGTCGCGCCCGGTGAGCTGCAGCGGCGTGTAGGGCTTCAGCCCCGCGACCGGCTCGGTGACCGACTTCTGGAACGAAAGCGGCACGATTTCGACCAGGCCGCCGACCGCGACCACCGCGATCACGAGGACGATGAGGAGCGCCTGGTTGCGCTCGATGAGGTCGTGGGTGAGCTTCATGCGGGTTGGGGAATCATCGCTTCGACCGGTTTGGCAACGGTTACCGTCTTGAACACGTTCCAGGCCATGATGAGCATGCCGGAGAGATAGAGCACACCGCCGAGCAGGCGGATCGCGTAAAAGGGATAGGTCGCCTTCACGCTCTCGACGAAGGTGTAGGTCAGGCTGCCGTCGTCGCTCACCGCGCGCCACATCAGGCCCTGCATCACGCCGGCGATCCACATCGCGGCGATGTAGAGGACGATGCCGATGGTGGCCACCCAGAGGTGCAGGTTGATCGCGCGCACGCTGTGCATCTCGGTGCGCCCGAAGAGCCGCGGGATCAGGTAATAGAGCGACCCCATCGAGATCAGGCCGACCCAGCCGAGCGCGCCGGAGTGCACGTGCCCGATGGTCCAGTCGGTGTAGTGCGAGAGCGCGTTCACTGTCTTGATCGACATCATCGGCCCCTCGAAGGTCGACATGCCGTAGAAGGAGAGCGAGATGACGAGAAACTTGAGGATCGGGTCGTCGCGCAGCTTATGCCACGCGCCCGAGAGGGTCATGATGCCGTTGATCATGCCGCCCCAGGACGGCGCGAGCAGGATGAGCGAGAACACCATGCCGAGCGACTGCGTCCAGTCGGGCAGCGCCGTGTAGTGCAGGTGGTGCGGGCCGGCCCACATGTAGGTGAAGATCAGCGCCCAGAAGTGCACCACCGACAGGCGGTACGAGTAGATCGGGCGGCCGGCCTGCTTGGGGATGAAGTAGTAC
>JAICPQ010000132.1 GCA_025929745.1 Burkholderiales bacterium
AGAAAAGGGGTCGGGACCCTTTTTCTGGGAAAAGGGCCGGAAGTCCCCGGTTTCCGGAGCGGAGTCCGGCCCCTTTCCCGCAAAATGGGTCCCGACCCCTTTTATTTGAGTATCTGAATCAGGTTCGAGTAGTCGTCGGTCCAGGTCCGCCAATCGGGCCGGTCTTCCGCCTCGACCACGGTGCGCTCCTGGATCTCCGGGCGCTTGAGCCTCGCCGGGTCGCGGGAGACGAGAACCCAGTCGGTGCGCGAGCGGCGCGAATCGGCCTCCTCGTCGGGGTCGTCGCGCACGTGGAGCGCGTGCGCGCCGTTCTCCTTGGCAAGGCGCGCGACCACGGGAACGAGGTCGAGGAAGCGGTTGGAGACGTGGAATGCGACGATGCCGTCGGGTTTCACGTGCTTGAGATATACGCCGAGCGCCTCGCGCGTGATGAGGTGCACCGGGATCGCGTCGCTCGAGAAGGCGTCCACGGCGAGCACGTCGAAATTTTGCGGCTCCTCACGCTCGAGCGTGAGCCGGGCGTCGCCGAGCGCGAGCTCGATCTTCGCCTTGCTGTCGGTGAGATAGGTAAATTCCTGCAGCGCGATCTGCATGACGCGCGAGTCGATGTCGTAGAAGCGGTAGACATCGCCTTCGCGGCCGTAAGCGGCGATCGTGCCGGTGCCCAGGCCGATCACCCCCACCCGCGCCGGCCGCTCGCCGATCGAATGGAGCGCCGCGCCGATGCCGGAATCCTCGTGATAGTAGGTCGTCAGCATGCGGCGGAAGCTGTCGTGCATGTATTGCTCGCCGTGCATGATCGCGCCGTGCACGAGCCGCCTCAGGTGCGCCTCCTCGCCCGGCGCGCCGTACTCCTTCACGCGCAGCACTCCGTAAAAGCTGCGCGTCGCCATGCGCACGTCGCGTTGATAGCGCATGCCGTCGTAGGTCGCTGCCGCGGCGATGCCGAGCAGCACCGCGAGGCTCGCGTAGCGCGCGATGATATTGAGCGGCGTAAATCGCAAGGCGGCGAGCACCGCGAGCATGACGAGCGTTACGCCGAGCTCGTAGTAGCCATTGAAGGCGAGCGGCGCGCCGACCGCCACGGCGAGTCCACCGATGGCCCCGCCGGCGGAGATCGCGAGGTAGAACCCGGTGAGCCGGCTCGCCGCCGGGCGCAGGCGGTAGAGCTCGCCGTGGCAGAACAGGCAGCCGAGGAAGAGCCCGGGAAGGAACATTGCGAGTTGCACGCCGAGCTCGAACTGGTAATCGGTATCGACAATAAGCCAGCCCATGCCGCAGATCCAGACGAGCAGCACCGACCACATCCACTGCGGGCGATACCAGCCCTTGCCCTCGAAGGCGATGATGAACGTGGCGAGATAGAGCGTGAGCGGCGCAAGCCAAAGAAGCGGCACCGAGGCGACGTTCTGCGTGAGGTGGTTCGTCACCGCAAGAAGCAGCGCTGACCCGGTTGCCGACAGCACAAGCCACAGCGCGACATCCCTTTTTCGGACCGGGGCGATCGCCGTGCTCTCGGCCTCGCGCGGCGGCGCTTGGGGCGTACGCCAGGCGACCGCCGCACAGAGGAGCGCGAAGGCGGCAAAGAGCCACGACCATAGCCTGACCTGCCCGGTGCCGCCGAGATAAGGCTCGACCACGAAGGGATAGCCAAGCAGGGCGACAAGGGAGCCCAGGTTGGACACCGCGAAGAGCCGATACGGGTTTTCGCCGGGCCGTGCGCGCGCAAACCATGCCTGCAGGAGCGGACTGTTCGCGGCGAGCAGGAAGTACGGGAGCCCAACGCTCCCAGTGAGGAGCAAGAGGATCCAGCTGATCGGCTCCTGGGTTCCATCGGGCTTCCAGAACTCGCCCGGCGCGATCGGCAGCGTGATGAGCGCGGCGGCGAGCAGCGCGCTATGGAGGAGCGCCTCGAACTTGCCGCGCGCGAAGCGCGCGAGCAGATGGGCGTAGGCGTAGCCGGCGAGGAGCAGCACCTGGAAGAAAAGCATGCACGTCGTCCAGACCGCCGCGCTCCCGCCGAACCACGGCAGGATGAGCCGCGCGATGAGCGGCTGCACCAGGAAAAGCAGAAACGACGACAGAAAGATGGTGACGACGTAGAGCACTAGCGGACGTCTTTGGCGAACGGCCTGCCCAGCATCCAGGCGGCGATGGCGTCCACGGTGGCCGCTTCCCGTCCGAGAAACCCATGCTGCGAAAACGGCTCGCACGGCCCGCTTTGCGCCGGGCTGCCGCCTTCGACGGACACGAGCGGGAAGCGCTTGCCGACGCGTGCCGCCTCGAGGTAGGGCGTCGCCGCGCAGCCGTCGTCCACGTGGTGCACGAAAAGGAGCGGCGCGCGGATCTTCGCCCAGTCGAAAGACGCGAGCATCGGCGCGCGGCTGCGGCCGCCGGCGTAGAAATACGACGACGTGAGCACCGCACCGGCGATTTCGCCTTCGAGCGCCTTCGCGAGATGCGCGACCGAGTAGGTGCTGCGGCTCGTACCGACGAGAAACACCGGCAGACCCGGATGGCGTTTCTTCACCTCCGCCACGACCGCGCGCACGTCGGTGACATGGGCCGCGCTTTCGCGGAAAGCATCGCTCATGCCGTCGCCCGCCTGCTGGTCGCTCGGATTGTCGAGGATCACCGGCAGGATGCCGTTGCGGATGAATTCGCGGCGCGCACGCGGCAGGAAATTGCCCTGCGAAAAACGCACCTGGCCCTCCTCCAGCCGCAGGCTGATGTTGCCGCCGCCGCCGATGAAAAGCAGCGCCGCTGCCTCGGCCTTGCGCGCGCCCATGGCGGCGATGAAGAACAGTTGCGACACGCCGCTGCGCGTCTCAAGCCGCACGATCTCCTGCGCGCGCAGCGCGCCGGCAATGGCCAGCGCGCCGGCGAGGAAAAAAAGGCGGCTCAAACGCGCTTCGCGAGCTCGGCGGCGAGGCCTGTGTATTTCGCCGGCGTGAGCGCGAGCAGGCGCTTTTTCGCCTGCGCCGGAATCGGAAGACTCTTCACGAACTCGGCGAGCGCCTCGCGCTCCAGCCGCTTGCCGCGGCTCATGGCCTTCAGCTTGTCGTAGGCGTCCGGCACGCCGTGGCGCCGCATCACCTGCTGCACCGCCTCGGCGAGCACTTCCCAGTTCTGCTCGAGGTCCGCTTCGAGGCGCGCCGGATCAACCTCGAGCTTCCCCAGACCGCGCAGGCACGCAGAGTACGCAAGCAGCGTATGGCCGAGCGCCGTGCCGATATTGCGTTGCGCGGTCGAGTCGGAGAGATCGCGCTGCCAGCGCGACACCGGCAGCTTGTCGGCGAGATGGCGCAGCAGCGCGTTGGCGACGCCGATGTTGCCCTCGGAGTTCTCGAAATCGATCGGATTCACCTTGTGCGGCATGGTCGATGACCCGACCTCGCCCTCCTTCACCTTCTGGCGGAAGTAGCCGAGCGAGATGTAGCCCCAGAGGTCGCGATCGAGGTCGAGCAGGATGCTGTTCGCGCGCGCGTAGGCATCGAGGAGCTCGGCGACCCAATCGTGCGGCTCGATCTGCGTCGTGTAGGCGTTGAACTCGAGACCGAGGCGCTCCACGAAGCGGCGGCAGAAGCGCTCCCAGTCGAAATCGGGGTACGCCGTCATGTGCGCGTTGTAGTTGCCGACCGCGCCATTGATCTTTCCGAGCGCGGCCACCGCGGCGATGCGCTCGCGCGCGCGAGACAGGCGATGCGCGAAGTTCGCCATTTCCTTGCCGAGCGTGGTCGGCGTCGCCGCCTGGCCGTGCGTGCGGGAGAGCATCGGCCGCGATGCGTGCTTGCGCGCGAGCGCACGCAGCGCGTCGATGAGCTCGTCGAGCTTCGGCAGCATCACCTTCTCGCGCGACTCGGTGATCATGAGCGCGTACGCGAGGTTGTTGATGTCCTCCGAGGTGCACGCGAAGTGCACGAACTCGAGCACGCGCGCATCGGCGTCGCTTCCCAGCTTCGCTCTCAGCCAGTATTCGATCGCTTTTACGTCGTGGTTGGTCTGCGCCTCGATATCCTTGATGCGCTCGGCGTCGGCATCGGAGAACTCCTTGACGAGCGCGGCGAGCGCCTTGCCCGAAAAGCCCTTCAGCTCCTCGATCGCCTTGTCGGCGGCGAGCGCCTGCAGCCATTCAAGCTCGACGCGCGTGCGGTAGCGGATGAGCGCCTGCTCGCTGAAGTAGGCGCGGAGCGGATCGGCGCCTCTTGAGTACCGCCCGTCGAGTGGCGACAGGGCGGCGAGCGGCGAAGGCATGGCCCTCTCTTATAAGGGGGTGAGAATTTCCCTAGCGGCAGTGGCGCGCGATGCGCGGGCGTGCGACGTCTGCGCCGAGCATCTTCCGTTTGCGCCGCGGCCGGTGTTTCGCGTTGGAAAAACCGCGCGCCTGCTGATTGTCGGCCAGGCGCCCGGGCGTCTCGTGCACGAAACCGGCATTCCGTGGAACGATCCTTCGGGCGAAGTGCTGCGCGCGTGGCTCAAGCTCGATCGCGCAGCCTTCTACGACACCTCGCGTATCGCCATCGTGCCGACCGGCCTTTGCTATCCAGGCAGTGTCGGCGGCGCCGACCTGCCGCCGTGCCGCGAATGCGCGCCGCTGTGGCAGCCGCGTTTTCGCGCGGCGCTGCCTGAGATCGGGCTTACCCTCCTCGTCGGGAGCTACGCTCAAGCCTATTACTTAAAGGCTTCCAGAAAGAAAACACTGGCGGACACGGTTCGTGCATTCCGGGATTACCTTCCCGCGTTCTTTCCGCTGCCGCACCCGAGCTGGCGCAACCTCCTCTGGCTCAAGCGCAATCCCTGGTTCGAACGCGATGTGATTCCGGCGCTCCGGCGGCGAGTGAAGGCTCTATAATCGCCGCCCCGATGAAACTCCTCTCTTCGACCGCCAGTCCCTATACGCGCAAAGTGCGCATCGTCCTCGCCGAGAAGAAGATCGAATGCGAGATCCAGCCGGTCGACGTGCAGCCGGTCGAGAACCCGGTCAACGCCCACAACCCGCTCGGCAAGATCCCGACGCTCATTCTCGACGACGGCAGCGCGCTCTACGATTCTCGCGTCATCGTCGAATTCCTCGACGGCAAATCGCCGATCGGACGCCTCATTCCGGAAGACCTGCGCGAGCGCGTCGCGGTGCGGCGCTGGGAAGCGCTCGCCGACGGCGTGCTCGACGCCGGCCTGCTGGTTCGCTACGAGTCGTTGCGCGATGCGACCGAGCGCAGCCGCGCGTGGACCGACAAGCAACTCGCGCGCATCCGGCGCGGCATGGCGGAAATGGCGGGCGGTCTCGGCGAGCGCGCCTGGTGCCACGGCGAGCGCTATTCGCTCGCCGACATCGCGGTCGGCTGCTGCCTCGGCTGGCTCGGCTTCCGCAAGCCCGGCGACGTCGACTGGCACGCGGAATACCCTTCGCTCGCCAAGCACTACGAGAAGCTGATGGCACGCCCGGCTTTCGCCGAAACCGTGCCGCAAGTCCCTAAGTAATTACTCCGCCTCCCAGGCAGACCTCGTTGTCGTAGAGGACCACGGACTGCCCCGGCGTCACCGCCCATTGCGGCGCGCCGAAATCCACGCGGATTTCGCTCTCCAGCACTTTCGATAGCGTGCACGGCGCATCGGCCTGCCGGTAGCGCGTCTTGGCAGTGTGCGCCGACGGGGCAGCCGGCGGCTCTCCGGCCACCCAGGCGGCGTCCGAGGCCGTCAGGGTCTTCTTCATTAGCAAGGGATGGTCGTGGCCTTGCACTACGACGAGGGTATTGGAGCTCAAAACCTTCGCTGCCACGTACCAAGGCTCGCCCGCGCCGCCGATGCCGATGCCCTTGCGCTGGCCGATCGTGTAGAAGGCAAGCCCGATGTGCTCGCCGATCCTTTTGCCTTCGTCATCCACGATAGGACCGGGCACGCGCGGCAGATAGCGGTTCAGGAACTCCCGGAACGGGCGCTCGCCGATGAAGCAGATGCCGGTCGAGTCCTTCTTGGCGTGGTTGGGCAGCCCGGCCTCCAGCGCGATGCGCCGCACCTCGCTTTTGTTGAGGTCCCCGACCGGAAATACCACGCGCGAAAGCTGCTCCTGCGTGAGCCGATGGAGGAAGTAGCTCTGGTCCTTCGAGGCGTCTTTGCCGCGCAGCAGGCGAAATGCGCCGTCGCGCTGCTCCACGCGGGCGTAATGTCCGGTCGCGATCTTCGCCGCGCCCAGGCGCATGGCGTGGTCGAGGAAGGCGCGGAACTTGATCTCCGCGTTGCAGAGCACGTCCGGGTTGGGCGTGCGCCCGGCGGCGTACTCGCGCAGGAACTCGGCGAACACGCGCTCCTTGTACTCGGCGGAGAAGTTCACGGCCTCCAGTTCGATGCCGATGCGGTCCGCCGCCGCCGCCGCGTCGATCAAATCTTCGCGCGTCGAGCAGTACTCGTCCGAGTCGTCGTCCTCCCAGTTCTTCATGAAGAGGCCGACCACGTCGTGCCCCGCGCGCTTCGCGAGGAGCGCGGCCACGGCGGAGTCGACGCCGCCCGACATGCCCACGACGACCTTCATGCGAACTCGGTCGAGAGCACGTCGAGCGGGAAATCGCGCCCGGCCAGGAAGTCGTCGACGCACTTCTGCACGAGCGGCGAACGGTGCTCCGCGCTACGCTCCTTCAACTCCTGCGGCGTGAGCCAGTGCAGGCCACGGATCTGCGGGTCGAGCGGACGATCCTCGGTGCCGCCGATGCGGCCGCGAAAGCAAAAGCGCAGGAAGGTGACGTCCTTGCGCGCGTAGTGCCAGCGGTAGATGCCCACCAGCCCGGTCGGCTCGAAGACGTGCGCGGTCTCCTCGAGCACTTCGCGCCGGCAGGCCTCGATGAGCGATTCGCCCGGATCGAGATGGCCGGCCGGCTGGTTCAGCACCAGGCGGCCGTCAATTACCTCCTGCACAAGAAGTAGCTTTCCGCCCCGTTCGATGACCGCGGCGACGGTCACCGGGGGCAGCTTGCGCCGCGGAGCGGGGGGCAAAGCCCCCCCGAGCCCCCCAGAGCTCATGCCGCTTTCTTGGTGTTCTTCCGGATGAAGTCGGCCATGCGCTGCACGCCCGCCTCGATCGCCTGCCTGGAAGCGGCGTACGAGAAGCGCACGTGCTGGCCTTCGCCCGGCACGCGCGTGCCGAAGTGGATGTCCGCGAGCACCGCGACGCCGGCTTCGTGAAGCAGGCGCTTCCTGAACTCCTCGGAATCCGCAGCGCCAATTCGGCGGCAGGCCTCGGTGACGTTCGGCCATACGTAGAACGCGCCGCCCGGCACCTGGCATTGCACCCCCGGCACTTCGTTCAGCAGGCCGACGATAAGGTCGCGCCGCTCCAGGAAGGACTGCTTCATCCGCGAAGCGGAATCCTGCGGGCCGTTGATCGCTTCCACCGCGGCCCACTGGCTGATCTGCGACGCGCACGACTCGGTGTTCGTGATCCACCGCGTGAACACCGGCGCGAGCTTCGCGTTGGAGGTGAAGCCGATGCGCCATCCGGTCATCGCCCAGGTCTTGGAAGCGCCGTCGGAGATGATGGTGCGCTCGTACATGCCCGGCACCTGCGCAATGGAGAAAAACTCGCCGTTGAAGACAAGGCGCGAGTAGATCTCGTCGGC
>JAICPQ010000045.1 GCA_025929745.1 Burkholderiales bacterium
ACAAGATCGTCTGGGAGAACGGCAACCGCTACACCTTCCGGTTGCGGCCGTCGACTTACATGCAGACCGCGATGCTCGTGCCTGAAGCGGCGAAGCTCAAAAAGCAGCGCTGGGCCATCGTGTATCCGAACTATGAGTACGGGCAGTCGGCGACCGCGTCCTTCAAGAAACTGCTTTCGCAGGCGCAGCCAGGGGTGGAGTTCGTCGCCGAGCAGTCCGCACCCCTTAACAAGATCGATGCGGGCGCCGTCGTGCAGGCGCTCGCCGAGGCGAAGCCCGATGCCATCTTCAGCTCGCTCTTCGCGGCCGATCTCCAGAAGTTCGTGCGCGAAGGCAATACGCGCGGGCTTTTTAAGAACGTCGTGGTTTTCAACCTGCTCGCCGGCGAGCCGGAGTATCTCGATCCGCTCAAGGACGAGACGCCCGAGGGCTGGTGGGTAACCGGCTATCCGTGGAGCGCGATCGACACGCCGGAGCACAAGGCGTTTCTCGAAGCCTATCGGAAGCGCTGGAAGGACTATCCGCGCCAGGGGTCCGTTGTCGGCTACGCCGCCATTCACACCGTGGCGAACGCCGTGCGCAAGGCGAAGGCGGTGGAAACCGAGAAGCTCGTCGGGGCGCTGAAGGGGCTCGAGATGCGCACGCCATTCGGGCCGGTGACCTGGCGCGCGATCGACCATCAATCGACGATGGGCGCATTCGTGGGCCAGCTAGCCAAGAAAGACGGCCGCGGCACCATGGTCAACTGGCGCTACGCCGACGGTGCGAATTACCAACCTTCCGACCAAGAGATCCTTAAGCTGCGCAAGGAGTGAGCGGCTCCGCCCTCCTCCTGCAATTCCTGAACGGGCTCGCCGGCGCGAGCTCGCTCTTTCTTATCGCCGCCGGGCTCTCGCTCATCTTCGGCGTGAGCCGGATCGTGAACTTCGCGCACGGCTCGCTTTTCATGCTCGGCATGTATGTCTGCGTCTGGCTCGCGCCGAAGGTCGGTTACTGGGCAAGCGTCCCGCTCGCCGCAATGCTGGTCGCCCTGTGCGGCGCGCTGATCGAAGTCGGCCTCCTGCGCCGCATCTACAAAGCGCCCGAGCTGCTTCAACTCCTCGCCACGTTCGCGCTCGTGCTCGTCATCAAGGATTTCGCGCTTTGGGCCTGGGGACCCGAGGACCTGCTCGGGCCGCGCGCACCCGGACTGACGGGAGCAGTGCCGATCGCGGGCCGGCAGTTTCCGCAGTACGACCTTTTCCTCATCGCCATCGGTCCCGCGTTCTTCGTGCTTTTGCATCTTCTCCTGACGCGCACGCGCTTCGGCATCCTAGTGCGCGCAGCCACCGAGGATCGCGAGATGGCGAGTGCGCTCGGCGTGAACCAGCGCGGGCTCTTCACCGCCGTATTCGCGCTCGGCGCTGCGCTCGCCGGGATTGGCGGAGCGCTTGCAATTCCGCGCGAGCCGGCCAATCTCGAGATCGATCTCGCCGTGGTGTCGGACGCTTTTGTGGTCGTCGTGGTTGGTGGCATGGGCTCAATCCCGGGCGCTTTCCTCGCCGCGCTACTCATCGCCGAAATCAAGGCGTTTTGCATCGGGCTCGGATATTCCGAGCTCACGCTCGTCGCCGAGTTCATTGTCATGGCGGTGGTCCTGATCGCGAGGCCCTGGGGGCTGCTCGGCCGGCCGATCGCGGAACTACGCGGTCGCGATCAGGCTGACTTCCGCCTCGCCGCAACCAAACCGATGCTCGCGATGCTTGCGGTGCTCGCCCTCGTTCCGATCGCCACGAGCGGCTACGCGCTCGTGCTGCTGACCGACGTTCTGGTGTTCGTCATTTTCGCCGTGAGCCTGCATCTTCTTCTCGGTCCCGCCGGAATGGTGTCTTTCGGCCACGCGGCGTATTTCGGGCTCGGCGCCTATGGCGCCGGGCTGCTCGTGCTGCGCTACGAGGCGCCGATGGAGCTCGCCCTGCTGGCGGCGCCGTTGCTGGCGCTCACCGGCGCGGCGGTGTTCGGCTGGCTTTGCGTACGGCTCTCGGGCATCTACCTCGCCATGCTGACGCTCGCGCTCGCGCAGATCGTGTGGTCCGTCGTCTATCAGTGGGACAGCGTGACCGGCGGCTCCAATGGCCTGGTCGGCATCTGGCCCGCTGAATGGCTCGCCTCGCGCCCGGCGTACTACTTTCTGGCGCTCGTCGTCTGCGCGCTTTCGGTCGGCGCGCTGTGGCGCATCGTCGGCTCGCCGTTCGGACAAGCGCTTCGCGCATGCCGCGACTCCCCGCTGCGCTCGGAAGCGATCGGCATCAATGTCCGCGCGCAGCAATGGGCGGCGTTCGCGATCGCAGGGACCTTCGCCGGCGTGGCCGGGTCGCTTTACGCCTTCTCCAAGGGCTCGATCTCGCCGGAAACGCTGTCGGTGCCGCGTTCCGTGGACGCGCTCGTCATGGTGCTCCTGGGCGGCGTGCAAACCCTGGTGGGCCCGGTATTGGGCGCCGCGCTCTTCACTTGGCTCGAGGACTCGGTGTCGCGAGAAGTGGCCTACTGGCGCGCCGGCATCGGCGCCGTGATCCTCCTCCTTGTGCTCGCACTTCCCTACGGCATCGGCGGTCTGCTGCGCAAATGGTCCTCTCGGTAGAACGCCTTTCGAAAGCGTACGGCGGCGTACAGGCCGTGCGCGACGTGTCTTTCAGCGTCGCGGCCGGGGAAATGGTCGCGATCATCGGACCGAACGGCGCCGGCAAGACGACGTGCTTCAACATGCTGAACGGCCAGCTCAGCCCCGATTCGGGCGACATCCGGCTCGGCGGCTCGAGCATCGCCGGCGTCCCGCCGCACCGTATCTGGCGGCTCGGGGTCGGACGCACCTTCCAGGTCACCGCCACGTTTGGCTCCATGAGCGTGCGCGAGAACGTGCAGACGGCGCTGCGCTCGTTTTACCGGGAGAACTTTTCGTTCGGTCGCGCGGCCGGTGCCCGGTATGTGGAGGAGGCCGACGCGCTGCTCGAGCGAGTTGGCATGCGCGATCAGGGCGAGCGCGCGTGCGCGGTGCTTGCGTATGGCGACCTCAAGCGTGTTGAGCTCGCGGTAGCGCTCGCCAACCGGCCTCGCCTGCTCCTCATGGACGAACCCACCGCGGGCATGGCGCCGGAAGAACGGGGGGCACTCATGCAGCTCGTCGTGGACCTTGCGCGGCGCGAGCGCCTCGCGGTCCTTTTCACCGAACACGACATGAGCATGGTGTTCGGCTATGCAAGCCGGGTGATCGTCCTGCACCAGGGCGAGGTGATCGCCGAAGGTCTGCCCGAAGCGATTCGCAACGATGCTCGCGTGCGCGAGGTCTACCTTGGCGACGCTTGAGGTCAAGCAGCTGAGCGCAGGCTACGAGCGCGCCCGCGTCCTTTTCAATATCAGCCTCGAGGCGCGTGCCGGGGAAGCCGTGGCGCTTCTTGGCCCGAACGGCGCCGGAAAGTCGACGACACTCAAGGCCATCATGGGTCTCGTCTCTCCAACGTCCGGCGACATCGTCTTCAATGGTCGCGCGCTGCGCGGATTGGAGCCCTACGAGATCGCCCGGCTCGGGTTGGGTTACGTGCCGGAGGATCGGCGTATCTTCACGGACCTGACCGTGGCGGAAAACATCGAAGTCGCGCGCCAGGCGCCGCGTGCCGGCGCCTCGACCTGGAACGAGGAGCGCCTGTTCAAGCTCTTTCCCGCGCTCGCCGCACTGCGCGATCGGCGCGGTGGTCGCATGTCGGGTGGCGAGCAGCAGATGCTGTGCATCGCGCGCACGCTCGCCGGTAATCCGTCGGCTGTGCTGCTGGACGAGCCATCCGAAGGCCTGGCGCCGCTGGTGGTCGAGCAGATGGCGCGCGCCATTCTCGAGATCAAGCGTGCGCGCGTCACCATCGTGCTTGCGGAGCAGAGCCGGCATTTCGCCGGCCGCGTCGCAGACCGGACGTACGTTCTCGACAAAGGCGTGATTCGCAGCGCATGAATCTCGAGCGTTTTGCCTGGCTGTCGGTCGGCGCGGCGTTCGCCACCATCGCGCTAAAGACGCTTGCCTGGTGGCTCACCGGATCCGTGGGCCTTCTGTCCGATGCGCTCGAGTCGATCGTCAACCTCGCCGCGGCGCTCCTTGCCGTAACCATGCTGCGTGTTGCCGCGTCGCCCCCCGACGAGAACCATCCTTACGGCTTTTCCAAGGCGGAGTATTTCGCCGCCGGCATCGAGGGTGCGCTCATCGTGCTCGCCGCGGCAGGAATCCTGGCAAGCGCCATCCCTCGCCTCCTCGAGCCGGAGCCGCTCGAGTCGCCGGGGCTCGGCCTCACGCTCAGCGTCGCGGCGTCGGCTATCAACCTCGCGGTTGGCGTGCTCCTGATCCGCGTCGGTCGCCGCCACCACAGCATCGCGCTCGAAGCCGACGGGCACCACCTCATCACCGACGTGTGGACCTCGGCCGGCGTCATCATCGGCGTCGGCCTTGTCTTCCTGACGGGCTGGCTGCGCCTCGATCCGCTCGTCGCCCTCGGCGTCGCCGCGCACATCGTCTGGACCGGGCTTCGGCTCATGCGACGCTCCTGGCGCGGGCTTCTCGACGCCGCCATACCGACCGAAGACACCGGCGAAGTGACCAAGCTCTTCGCCGAGTACTCCAAGCGCTATGGTGTGAGCTTCCACGCGCTGCGCACGCGGCAAGCCGGCAAGCGCCGTTTCATTTCCTTCCACTTCCTCGTGCCCGACGCGTGGAGCGTCGCGCAGGCGCATCGGCTTTCCGAGGAGATCGAGGAGCGCATCCGATCGCTCGTGCCGCATGCTTCCATCTTCACCCACATCGAACCGATCTCCGACCCTTCTTCTTACGAAGACCAGGGCCTCGACCGCTGAAATGGTGAACCTCGCTAGCGTCATCCGCCCAGGAGACGGCGTCCTCTGGGGACAGGCCTGTGCCGAGCCGCAGACGCTGGTTGCCGCGCTCGTCGAGCAGCGGATGGATGTCGACTGTTTTATCGGCTCCAGCTATTCCGGGATCGTCAAGCCGGGCGCGCTACGGCTCTCGTCCTACTGCGCGACCGGAACGAATCGCGGGTTGGCCGACGCAGGCGCGCTCGAGATCCTGCCCGTGCCCTATTCCCAGCTTGGTCCGCTCATTCGCGAGCGGCGCATCCGGTGCGACGTTCTGTTACTCCAGGTGAGTCCACCCAATGCGCGTGGCGAGCACAGCCTCGGGCTTGCGGCCGATTATCTGGTGCCGGCGCTCGACATCTGCCGTGCGCTCGTCGCGGAAGTGAATGCGCAGGTGCCGTGGACCTACACCGAGCGCCTGCTTACCCGGTCGGACTTCGATCTCGTAGTCGAAACCAATCGTGCTCCCGCCGTGCCGCCGCTCCGCGCGCCCGGCGAGCTCGAGCTCGCCATAGCGCGCAACGCCTTGCCTTTCATCCCGGACGGCGCGGTGCTCGAATTCGGCATCGGCGCGCTGCCCGACGCGGTGTGCGCTCTGCTCGGCAGGCATGAGGGGTTGCGTGTGCACTCAGGGACCGTAGGCGATGGCGTGGTGGAGCTCGCCGAGCGAAAGATCGTCAGCCGCATCGACGCGGCCATGCTGATCGGCTCGAGGAAGCTTTTCGACTACGCGCGCGAGAACGAGCGCGTACGACTGCGAAGCTCCGAGTACACGCACGATGCCGAAGTGCTGGCGCGCCAGCCTCGCTTTGTCGCCATCAATTCCGCGGTCGAGGTGGACTTCACCGGCCAGGTGAACGGCGAGCTCGCAGGCGCGAGCTACGTCGGCGCGGTGGGCGGCGCGCTCGACTTCGTGCGTGCGGCGAACCGCTCGCCCGGCGGCGTCGCCCTCACGCTCTTGCCCGCGGCGCGCGTCGTGGAAAAGCTCTGCGGCCCCGTATCCGTCCCGCGCAGCGAAGCGGGCGTCATCGTGACCGAAAAAGGCGCCGCGGACCTGCGCGGGTGCGGCCTGCGCGAGCGCCGGCAGCGCATGCGCTCGATCAGCGGAAAGTCCTGAGCGGGCGGATCGCCCAGAACGGTATCGCAGCGAGCGCGATAAAAACGAGCGCGAAGACGAGCCCGACGCGGTAGCCGCCGGTCAAGTCGTGCAGTACCCCGCCAACGTAGGAGCCGAAGGCGGCGCCGAGCGCATTCATCGAATAGATCGTTCCGTAGATCGTCGCCACGTTGGCGCCGGCAAAGACTTTCGCGCAGACCGACGACACGACCGGTCCGCGCGTACCCATGCACAGGCCGAAGATCGCCACGAAGGCGATCAGCAGGGCGTGCGACGGGAACTGCGTCAGGACGAGAAGGATCGCCATGCCGCTTGCGGTGCCGAGGAAGCTCGCCGTCACGGCCTGGCGGTAGCCGAAGCGGTCGGACAGAAAGCCGCTCGCCATGATGCTCAACGCCGACAGCATGCCGAGCGCGCCGAAGGCGCCCGCCGCGGTGAACGGCGAGAACCCGGTGTCGACCAGAAAGGCGACGAGCTGCACGATGACCGAGAACATGGCCGTCGCGGTACAGAAGAAGATGAGCGCGAGACCCCAGTACACCGGCGTGCGCATCGCGGCGCGCAAGGTCCAGCCGCCCTCGCCTTTCATGAGCTTCGGCCGGTACTCCGGGTGGCCGGCGGCGAAGCGGCGCCAGGGCAGGAGAAAAAGCACCGCCGGTGCGGCCGCAAGGAGCGTGAGCCCGAAGATGCGATAGGCCACGCGCCAGTGGTATTCGCTGACGAGGTATTGAGCGAGCGGTACGAAGACCAGCGTGCCGACGCCCACCGCGGAGAAAGCGATGCCGATGGCGGTGGAGAGGCGCGCGCGGTACCAGCGCGCGAGCAGCGCCGAGCCGGGCACCATGCCGTTCAGGCTGACGGCGATGCCGACGAGCGCGCCGATGAGAACGTAGAACTGCCAGAGGCTGACGATGCCGCCGGCGAGGAAGAAGGCCGCGCCGAAGCACGCAACGCCGGCGCCGAACACCCAGCGCGGGCCGAGCCGGTCGAACGCGAGGCCGACGAGCGGTGCGGTGAAGCCGTTCACCAGCAGATAGACCGAGTACACGCCGGTGAGCTGCGAGCGCGCCCAGCCGAACTCGCGCTCGAGCGGCAGAAGGAATACGGCATAGGTGTCGCCAAGCCCGCGGCCGAACATGTTAAGGACGAAGCAGGCCGCGAGGACCGCGGCCGCGGTGCTAGGTTTTTTCGGCAGGCTCGAGGCCGAAGACCTGGCGCAGGTAGCGCAGGTAGCCCGGATCCTTGCTGATGGTCTTGCCCGGCGAGTCGGACACCTTCGCCACCGGCTGGCCGTTGCACTCGGTCATCTTGATCACGATGTTCATCGGCTCATAGCCAAGGTCGTTGGTAAGGTTGGTGCCGATGCCGAATGCGGTGCGCGCGCGCCCATGGAAGCGCCGCGCGATCTCGATGGCGAGCGGCACCGAGAGCTGGTCGGAGAAGATGAGCGTCTTGGTGCGCGGATCGACGCGGTTCCTGCGGTAGTGCTCGATCATTTTCTCGCCCCATTCGAACGGGTCGCCTGAATCGTGGCGCGCGCCGTCGAAGAGCTTGCAGAAGAACATGTCGAAATCGCGCAGGAAAGCTTCCAGGCCGTAGGTGTCCGCGATGGCGATGCCGAGGTCGCCGCGATATTCCTGCGCCCACTTGTCGAACGCGAAGGTTTGCGAGTCGCGCAGGCGCGGGCCGAGCGCCTGGCAGGCCTGCATGTACTCGTGGGCCATGGTGCCGAGCGGCGTGATGTTGTTGCGCATCGCGAACCAGACATTCGAGGTGCCGGCGAAGTACTGCGGCACCTCGCGCTTCAGCGTCTGCACCACTTCCTCGTGCCACGGCAGCGAGAAGCGGCGGCGCGTGCCGAAGTCGGAAATCTTGAAGTCGAGCTCGGGCTCGACCGTGCGCACGAGCGCAATCTTGGCTTTCAGCCGGCGTCGCCCCTCGTCGAGGTTCGGCCGCGCACGGGTGCGCCGGAAGTAGAGCTCCGACACGATGGCGAGCACCGGGATCTCGTAGAGGATCGTGTGCAGCCACGGCCCGCGGATCGTGATGTCGATCTCGCCCGGCTTCTCACCGAGGCCGGTGGTTACGAACTTCTCGTTGAACTGGAAAAGCCCGAGGAAGTCGACGAAGTCCGACTTCATGAAGCGCAGGCTGCGCAGGTATGCGAGCTCGTCGTCGCGAAAGCGCAGCCGGCACAGCTCGGCGAGCTCGCGGTCGATGCCGTCGAGATCCGGGCGCAGATCCGCGCCTTCCGTGCGGCACTTGAACTTGTACTCGACCTGCGCACCGGGGAAGTGATGCAGCACGACCTGCATCATGGTGAACTTGTACAGGTCGGTGTCGAGCAGCGACTGGATGATCATGCCGCGCGAATTGTAACCGGCGCGGTTATCCTCACGGCTATGTGTGGTCGTTACGCCCTCCATGCCAACCCTGACGTTATCGCGCTGCAGTTCGGGTTCCAGTCCGTCCCCGACTTCACGGCGAGCTTCAACATCGCGCCAGCCGCGCAGATCCTGGTCGTACGCGATAGACGGGCCGCGCGCGCACGCTGGGGACTGCGCGGGAAGTTCGTCAACCTGCGCGCCGAGACCGTGGCGACGAAATTCCGCTCGAGCGGGCGCTGCCTCGTCCCGGCGAGCGGGTTCTACGAGTGGAAAAGCGAGGGCCGGCGCAAGCAGCCATTCTATTTTCGTCCGGCGAACGCACCGCTGCTTGCCCTCGCGGGGGTGTGGGAGCGCGACACCTGCTCGCTCATCACCACCGAGCCGGATGCAGTGGTCGGTAAGGTCCATGACCGCATGCCGCTTCTCGTGCCCGCGGAGAGCTACGACGACTGGCAGGCCGGCGATGAGAGTCTGTTGTTCGGTCCAGCGAAAATCGAGCTGGTCGCCCATCCGGTCAGCCTTGCCGTGAACCAGGCGGCGAACGATTCGCCCCGGCTGATTGAACCCGTCGAGTTAGCTCGCGGACTGTTCGACTAAACCCTGCACGCGCACGCCGAGGAGGCGCACCGGTCGCGTGCCTGCTTCGGTGCGCGAAAGAAGTTCGACGGCCCACGAGGAGATGACCTCGGCATCCGCGGTGTGGCGTGAAAGCGTGTGGCTGCGCGTCACGGTGACGAAGCCGGCGTAGCGCACCTTGAGTGTGACGGTGCGCGCGGCGAGACCGCGGCGTGCGAGCCAATCGGCGTTCTCGCGCGCCAGTCTCGCGACCTCTTCGCGGATCTTGTCCAGGTCGACGAGGTCCTGGGCGTAGGTGTTCTCGCTGCTCGAGGACTTCGCCGCGCGCTCGGGCTCCACAGGTCGCGGATCTTCGCCGTGCGAGAGTTGCCGCAGCCAGTCGGCAAGACTGCCGACCACTTCGCGCAGGCGCTGCATGTCCACGGTGCGCACGTCGGTGAGGCGCGTGATTCCCGCCTGGTGAAGCTTTTTAGCGGTGACGGGACCTACGCCCCAGAGCGCCTCGACTGGCAGCTCGCGCAGAAAGCTCTCCACGCGCTCAGGCGCGATGACAGTGAGGCCGTCGGGCTTGCGGTAGCCCGAGGCAATCTTGGCGAGGAACTTATTCGGCGCGACGCCGGCCGAGGCGGTGAGCTCGGTTGCAGCGACGATCTGGCGCTTCAGCCGCTTCGCGACTTCCATGCCGAGCGGCTCACCCCAGGCGTTCTCGGTGACATCGAGGTAAGCCTCGTCGAGCGAGAGCGGCTCGACGAGCGGCGTGCACGCGCGCAGGATTCCCATGACCTGGTTGGAGACGCGCCGATAGCGCTCGAAGTCGGGCGGCACGACGACGAGGTCGGGGCATAGCCGCAGCGCTCGCGCCATCGGCATCGCCGAGCGCACGCCGAAGGCCCGCGCTTCATAACTTGCGGCGGCGACGACGCCGCGCGACTCCGGGCGGCCGCCGACCACCACCGGCTTGCCGCGCAGGCGCGCGTCGTCGCGCTGCTCGACCGACGCGTAGAAGGCGTCCATGTCCAGGTGGACAATGCGCCGCATACTGTATATATTGCCACTAATGGATGCATTGACAGATCGGCAGCACGAGATCCTCAAGCTCGTGCGCGAGCTCACCGAGGTGTCCGGCTATCCGCCGACGCGCGCCGAAATCGCCCAGCGCATGGGGTTTCGCTCGGTGAACGCGGCCGAGCAGCATTTGCGCGCGCTCGAGAAAAAAGGCGCAATCGAGATCTCCTCGGGCGCCTCGCGTGGCATCCGCGTGCTCGACGGCCGCTCGGGCAACCGATTGGGCAGGCTGCTCGAGCTGCCCGTCGTTGGCCGCGTCGCCGCCGGCAGCCCCATGCTGGCCGAGGAGCATATCCAGGGACGCTATCAGGTCGACCCCAACCTGTTCACCCCGCGCGCTGACTTCCTTCTGCGCGTGCGCGGCATGTCGATGCGCGATGCCGGCATCCTGGAAGGCGACCTGCTCGCGGTCCATCGCACGCAAGAAGCGCGCACCGGGCAGATCATCGTTGCGCGGCTTGCGGAAGAAGTCACGGTGAAGCGCTATCGCCGCCGCGGCCACACCGTGGAGCTCGAGGCCGACAATCCCGAATACAAGCCCATTGAAGTGGACCTGCGACGCGACACGCTGGTGATCGAAGGCGTCGCGGTGGGCGTAATCCGCAACGGCAAGACCCTCTGAGAAATCATAGAATGGCGCAGCTTCTGACTGCGCCGCGTGAACCACACTACCACCGCAAACGGTAGCGAAAGCGCGCTCGAAGTCTCGACCAAGGCGGTCGAGGCCGAGATCCGCGACCGCGCCGACCCGCGTGAGGTCCTCGCCGACCGCGTTGCGCAGCTTTACCGGCAGATGCCGATCGCCATCGGCGCCACCTTTATCGCCGGCGCGATCGCTACGTTCGAGCTGCAAGGCCGCTGGCTCAAAGAGCTGGTCCTCATGTGGTGGGCCATCGTCGTGCTCTTCAGCGCCACGGCGAGCCTGCTTCTCTATGCGTATTCGCGCAGCGCCGACAAGGTGGCCAGCGCACCGCAGTGGCTGCGCTGGCTCGGCATCGCGGCGCTCGCCAACGGCGCGAGCTGGGGTCTCGCCGGCGGCGTGTTCTTCCGCTCGCTCTCGGATGAGCAGCAGGTGTTCCTCGCCTTCCTCTTCGCCGGCATGGCATCGGTCGGCATTCCGGTGTACGCCGCCTCCTGGCCGATCTTCGCGCTGTACGCCGCGGGCATCCTCGGGCCCTTCTTCTACGTGCTGCTTACGTTCGGCAACCGCCTGTTCGTGGAAATCGCCCTGCTCGTGCCGCTTTTCTACGCGATCAATGTAGCGATCGCCTACCGGCTTACGCAGGTCTTCCATTCCGGCTACCGGCTGCGCCAGGCCTACGGAAAGCTGACAAAGGACCACCGCCTCCTGAACCAGCGCCTCGAGCGCCAGCTGGTCGAGCTGGAGGAGGCCCGCCGCCAGGTCGAGGCGAGCGGCCGCAAGCTCGCCCTCTTCGCCGAGCGCGCGCCGATCGCCGTGCTCGAGCTGCAGCCGAACGGCACGGTGGCCGAGGTGAACCACGCGGCCGAAATCCTCTTCGGCTATGCCGCCGCGGAGCTCGTCGGCGCGAGCGCGAAAAAGCTGATCCGCCCCGACCTGCACGGCGATTTCGACCGCGTCTGGCAGGGCCTGGTCGGCGCCCGCGAGTCTGTCGCGGGTCTGAAGCTCACCCATCCGCGGCGCGACGGCATCGACCTCGTCTGCGAGTGGACGATCACCCCGCTCGTGAACGTGGAGCGCCAGGTGATCGCCGTGATCGCGCAGGGGCGCGACGTCACCGCCCAGCTCGAAGCCGAGCGCATGAAGAAGGAATTCACCTCGACCCTTTCCCACGAGCTGCGCACGCCGCTCACCTCGATCATCGGCTCGCTGCAGCTCGTCACGAGCGGCGTGATGGGCGAGGTCGACAAGGAGGTCGCCGAGCTCACCGCGGTCGCCGAGCGCAACGGCCAGCGCCTGCTCGACCTCATCAACGACATCCTCGACATCGAGAAGATCGAGTCCGGTAAGCTCACGCTCGCGCCGGAGCTCTTCGCGGTCGACGAGCTGGTGCGCGAGTCGATGGTCCTGAACAAGGGGTTCGCCGAGCGCTTCCGCGTGCGCTTCCAGGCGCACGGCGACGCGGCGGAGCGCAAGGTGCATGCCGATCGCAAGCGCCTGCTGCAGGTGATGACGAACCTGCTTTCGAACGCCGCGAAGTTCTCGCCGGAAGGCGGCGTAGTGGACATCACCACCGAGGACGCGGGACCGAACGTGCGCATCGCGGTGCACGATCGCGGCGGCGGCATACCGGAGGATTTCCGCTCGCGTATCTTCGGACGCTTCACCCAGGCCGACTCGACCGCGACGCGCCAGAAAGGCGGCACCGGCCTCGGGCTCGCCATCTGCAAGCGGCTGGTTGAGCTGATGCACGGCCGCATAGGCTTCCAGGACCGCGCCGGCGGCGGCACCACCTTCTGGTTCGAGCTCCCGCGGCATACCACTTAGGATCTTTCATGCCCGACCGGCCGCTCCAGCGCATCTGCTACGTCGAGGACGACGAGGACATCCAGCGCATCGTGCGTACCTCGCTCGAGCGCATCGGCAAGATGACCGTGGCGCTGGTCACCGATCCGACGCAGGCGATCGGGGTGATGGCGGAATTCCGGCCCGACCTCGTGATGCTCGACTGGATGATGCCGGTGATGGACGGACCGACGCTCTTTCGTCAGATGAAACTGCGCCCGGAAACGAGCGGCCTGCCGGTGGTGTTCATTACCGCGCGCGCCTCGCAGCGCGATCTGGACGAGCTGAAAGTCCTCGGCGCCGCCGGCACGATCTCGAAGCCCTTTTCCCCCAAGGACCTGCCCGAGCAGCTGCGGGCAATCTGGGCGGCGATGCCTTAGCACACCGTCGTTCCCGCGAAGGCGGGAACCCAAGGGATCTTTAAGAACAAGACCGGGCCCCCGCCTTCGCGGGGGCGACGACTTCAGTGCAGTTTCTGCGTGATCTCGGGCTTTTCCTGCTCGAAGTTTCGAGCGAGGAAGCCGATGACTTCGTCGGCGTTGCGGAAGCGCGCGTCCCGGTCTTTTTCGATCAGCTTGTCGATCAAGCGTTGATAGAGCG
>JAICPQ010000142.1 GCA_025929745.1 Burkholderiales bacterium
GCCGCTCGAGGACGGATTCCTTTCATCGAAGTCCCATTCGGCGAACGGCACTCTGTTTCCAAACGACGGCGGTACCGGCTTGCGCACCGTCAAGATCGGCGAGAGCGAAGGCGCGGTCGCGCAATGGTTCAAGAACAACGCTTGTACCGCGGCGATCGTGCGGCCCGACCACTATGTATACGGCGTGGCCCGCGATGAGGCGGGGCTTGAGCGCATGCTCAAGGACGTGGCGAAACAACTGCGATGATTTTCCTAGCCTCAGTCGCGTCGCTGCCTCTCCAAGCGACGATCTGATCGGGCCGGATAAGAGCTAGCGGCGCTTCGTAGAGCTCGAGCAGTTTCGAATCCGTGTGACGCACCACCTTCAGATCGATCTTCGCTTGCGTGAAGGCGCCCGTATCGGGCGGCTGCGGCCCAAGGGCGAGAAGGGTCCACTCGAAATTGAAAGTGTCGAAGAGCGAGCGTCCATCGGGCAGCCACGCATGCGGGGCGCGGCCGCCGGGACACGCCGTGGGGACGTAGCGGTTCGGTTCATCCGGCGGCGGCACGCTGCCGTCGGGCACGATCACCGGTGAGCCGTCGTAGCGGGTGCCGAAGGTGACGCCGGGGATGTTGAATTCCAGGCGCGCGTGGGCGTTCAGGTGCGCGGACGCGGCGGCGCGCGCCGCATCGCCGCGCGGGCCCGGCTCTTCGAGCTCGGGCCCGGCCGGATAGAGGCCGACCGAGTCGGCGAACCGCCGCGCGTAGCCGGTGTTCCGCTCGGCGGCGGGCTTGCGCTCCGGCTCGTAGCTCGAGAGAAGCTGCTCGCCCGCCGCGCCGCGCAGCACGTGCGCGATCTTCCAGCCAAGGTTCACGGCGTCCTCGACCGCGGTGTTGTAGCCGAGGCCGCCCGTGGGAGTGAAGAGATGCGCCGCGTCGCCGGCGATGAAGATGCGCCCTTGCTGCAGTCGCTGTGCGACGAGCGAGTGTCCCGCGGTCCACGTGCACGCGGACAGCACTTCGATCGGGATCTCTCGTCCGAACGCCTGGGCGAAGAGGCGCCGCGCATCGCCCTCGGTCCAGGCGTCGGCATCCTCGCCGGGATGGAGCGCGGCGTGAAACACGAATTCCGCTCCGCCGTCGACCGGCATCATGAAGCCGCGCCGCTCGTGGTTCACGACGACGTGCATCCAACCCAACCGATGCGGCATGGCGGCGCGCAACGCCGGCGCAAGCATGTAAACGGCGAACATCTTGCCGCCCATGAAGTAGCGCTGAACGCCCGTCATGCCGCCCCATTCGATGCCCAGGCGCCGGCGCACCATGCTGCGCGCGCCGTCGGCGCCGACGAGGTAACGCGCGCGCACCTGGACCGGTGCGCCGTTTTCCACCGGCCGCACCGAAGCGTCCACGTGGGTGCTCTCACCCTGAAAATCCTCGAGAACCCACCCGTAGCGCACGTCGTTCGTCGGCCAGCGCTCGGCGCGGCGCTTGAGCGCCTGTTCGACGTATTTCTGCGAGACGCGGTGCGGAAGCTCGGCGGCGCTCCACGAGCCGCTCATCTCTTTCACTTTGCGCACCGCCTCGGCCGCCGTGGGGAGCTCGAGGCGCGCGAGCTCGTAGCCCGAGAAGCGCGTGAAGTAGACGATGTCGGTCGGGTGATCGGGCGGCAGGCCGAGCGCGCGAATCTCGTCGGCGAAGCCAAGGCGCCGGTAATGCTCCATGGTGCGCGCCTGCGTCGCGTTCGCCTGCGGATTGAACGCGGTACCGGGCTTCGAATCGACGAGCAGGCAGCGGATGCCGCGCGGGCCCAGCTCGTTCGCGAGCATCAGGCCGCACGGGCCGCCGCCGACAATGAGTACGTCCGTTTCCACGTAAGCGCGATTATGATCAAGCGATGAGACTGCGCTCAGTCGAGCTCGAAATTCCGGACGTCGCCCCTGCGGCCGAATTCCTCGAGCGACTATGGGGTCTCGTGCCGGCCGGAAGCGCCGGCGCGACGCGCTTTTTCCGCGGCGCAGGCGACCATCCGTACATCCTTTCCCTTACCAAGGCAGCGGCACCGGCGGTCGCCGCAGTCACGTTCGCGGGCTCTTTGGAGGAACTCGCAAAGGTCGGCAGACCGGATCGATCCTTCGACGTTCCGGGCGGCGGCCAGGGCTTCGAAGTGCGCGGACCCGAGGGGCAGGTCTATCGCTTCATCACGGACAGCGCCGTGGAAAGGCTGAACGATAAGGCGAAGCCGATTCAGCTTACGCACGCCGTGATCAACTCGACCGACGTGGAAGCCTCCGAGCGCTACGCAGTCGAGAAACTGGGTTTCAAGGTTTCCGACCGCACTGCGCACATGCGCTTCATCCGCTGCAACCGCAAGCACCACGCGCTCGCGTACGCGAAGTCGGAGTTCGCCTCCCTCAACCACATCGCCTTCGAGATGCACGACATGGACGCGGTGATGCGCGGCATCGGCCGGCTGCGCGACGCGGGCCACGAGCCGGTGTGGGGACCGGGGCGCCACGGCCCGGGGAACAACGTGTTCGGCTATTTCATCGCGCCCTACGGGGGCATCGTCGAATACACCGCCGAGGTGTCGGAGGTGGATGAGAACTACAAGGTCGGCACGCCCGAGGACTGGAAGTGGTCGCCCGGGCGCATCGACCACTGGGGCATCTCGAAGAAGGACACCGTGAAGACCACGGCGGCCGAGAAGGTGCTGCGCTTCAGGGCTTGATGCCGAGCTCCGGAATCAGCTTCGCATAACGCGCGTGCTCGCCGCGCACGTAGGCGGCGAACTGCTCGGGCGTCATCGGCTCGGCCACGTCCACGGCGAGCGTCTTGAAGCGATCGCGCACCGGCGGGTGCTGCATCGCTTTTTGTATTTCCGAATTGATACGGGCAACGACATCCCGGGGCGTATTCGCCGCAGCGTAAAAGCCGAAATGCGGCCCGCCGTCGACGCCCTTGATGCCGTTCTCGTCTAAGGTCGGGATGTCCGGGAAATCCGGATGGCGGCTCGGCCCCGCGATCGCGATCATGCGCACCTTGCCGGCCTTCGCCGGGGCAAGGCCCACGCCGGGATCGAACACCACGTCGATCTGGCCGCCGATCAGGTCCTGGAGCGCAGGCCCGGCGCCTTTGTAGGGCACGTGGTTCAGCTTCACCTTGGCCTCGCGGTTGAAGACTTCGGTGGCGATATGCGGCGAGGTGCCGTTACCGGGCGTGCCGTAATTGAGCTTGCCGGGATTCGCGCGCGCATAGGACAGGAACTCGGCGAAGTTCTTGAACGGCCGGTCCGGATGCGAAATGACGTAAAGCGAGACGCGCCCGGTCGCCGCCACCGGCGTGAGCAGCTTGAGCGGATCGAGATCCGGCCGATTCACAATATGCGGCGCGATCATCATGCTCGAGCCTGGCGCGTAAAGCAGCGTGTGACCGTCGGCATCGGAACGCCCTACCGCGTCGAAGCCGATGTAGCCGTCGCCGCCGGCGCGGTTCTCGACGAGGAACGACTGCCCAAGCGCGTCGGTGAGTCGCGCGCCGAGCACGCGCGCGGTCACGTCGGCGACGCCGCCCGCGGCCACGTTGACGATGACCCGGACCGGCTTATTCGGCCATTGCTGCGCGTGGCACACATTCGTCACCACCAAAGCAAGCGCCAGGATGACTTTGCTCATACGCTCTCTCCCCTACTGCGGCTTGATGCCCGCTTCCTTGATGACTTTGTCCCAGGTCTGCACTTCGGCGCGCACGAATGCCGCGAACTCCTCGGGACTCTCGCCGCCAAGCAGCGTGCCGAGGTTGGCGGCGTCGTCGCGAATTTCCTTGAGCTGGAGCACATGTGCGGTCTCCTTCTGCAGCCGCTCCACGATCGGACGCGGCGTTCCGGCGGGCACGAAAAGGCCGTTCCAGCCGAGGCCGACGATCGGATAGCCCGCCTCGGCCATCGCCGGCACGTCGGGCAGCGTCGGCATGCGCGCCTTGTCGGCGACCGCGAGCGCGCGCAGCTTCCCGGAGCGGATGAGGTCGCGGATGACGATCGGCGCGAGAAAGCCGCTCGCGACGTGCCCGCCCATCAGGTCCGGAACCTCGCCGCCGATGGCCTTGTACGGCACCTCGCGCACCTGGATGCCTGCGAGCAGCTTCAACTGCTCGCCGATCATCTGCGTGATCGCGCCGCTCCCGCCCGAGGCATAGGTGAGCTCGTTCGGCTTCGAGCGCGCCAGCGCGACAAATTCCTGCAGCGTCTTCGCCGGCACCGCCGGGTTCACCACCATGACGAGTGGCGTGATGTAGAGGCGCGTCACCGGAACGAGCTTGTCGTTCAGCACGCAGCACGGATCGGGTGCGAGCGCATCGTTGATGGCGTTGTTCACCACCGCCTGGAACACCGTGTAGCCATCGGGTGCCGCGCGCGCCGCTTCGCGTGCGCCGATCATGCTGTTTGCGCCGGGCCGGTTTTCAACCACGATGGTTTGGCCGAGCGCTTCGCCAAGCTTTGGCGCGACGCGCCGCGCCTGCACGTCGACCGCGCTGCCCGGGCCGGTCGGCACGATCCAGCGGATCGGTTTCGCAGGGTACGGCTGCGCCAGCGCCGGCGCAGCCAAAACCAAAGCGAGGAGGAGCGCGAATCTCATCTCAAGAAATCCATAAGCACGCGATTGAAACCTTCCGGGTTTTGAATGTTGGCGATGTGCGCGGCGTTCGGAACCGATACGTGCCGCGCCCCTTTGACCTTGGCTGCGAGACCTTCCATGAGCGCCGGCGGTCCGCCGAGCCTGTCTTCGGCGCCGCTCACATAGAGGGTCGGCGCTTTGATGCTTCCGAGCTCGGCCTCGACATCGAGCCCGAGGAACGCCGCAGTGACGCCCATGTAGCCTTCCTGCGTGGTGCTGCGGATCATCTTGCGAATCTTCTCGAGCACCTCGGGATGCCTGCTCTTAAAGTCTTCGGAAAACCAGCGCTGCACGGTCGGCTCCACGATCGACTCCAGACCATTCGTCGAAACGGTTTCGCGCAGCTTGTGCCACATCGCGGCGAAGTCGGGAACCATGCGCGCGCGGCAGCAGCACGGCATGAGCTTGTCGACGCGGTCTGGATGCGCAAGTGCGAACGCCTGCGCGATCGCGCCGCCGAGGCCCAAACCGATCACGCTCGTTCTTCGGATGTTCAATTGGTCGAGGAGCGCCGCGAGGTCCGACACCAGAAGCTCGATGGTGTACGCACCCCCGCTCGCCGGCGTGCCGCCATGGCCGCGCAGGTCGTAGCGCAGCACGTTGAAGTCGCGTTCGAGCGCGGCCACCTGCCCGTCCCACATCGAGAGGTCGTTGGCGATGCCGGTGACGAACGTCACCCAGCGCTCACCGCGCCCATCGATGCGGTAATGCGACTTCACTCGGCCTTGATGCCGGCCTGCTGCACCACCTTTGCCCAGCGCGCGGTCTCTCTTGCCAGGACCTCGGCGAAGCGCGAAGACGGACCGCCGGCCGGCTCGAGGCCGTCGTTGGCGAGCACCTTCTTGAAATCGTCCGAGCCGAGCATGCTGTTGATGTCGCGGTTCAGCTGCTCGATGACCTCGCGCGGCACGCCGCGCGGCGCGACGAGGCCGTGCCAGTTCGTGACCTCGTAGTCCGGATAGCCGGACTCGGCAATGGTGGGAAGCTCCGGAGCCGCCGCGATGCGCTTCTGCGTCGTCACCGCAAGGCCGCGTAGCTTTCCGGCTTTCACGTGCGGCAGCGTGGTGGGCACCGCGCCGAAGATGAGCTGCACCTGGCCGCCGAGCGTGTCCTGAAGCGCGGGGCCCGTGCCTTTGTACGGCACGTGCAGCACTTTGATCTTGGCGGAATCGAGGAAGTACGCGGTGGAAACGTGCATCACGCTGCCGTTACCCGACGAGCCGTAGGCGAGCTTCTCGGGCTGCGCGCGCGCGTAGTTCACAAACTCGGCGAGCGTCTTCGCCGGCACGGAGGGATGCACCGCCACCACGTACGGCCCGCCCGAGATCTGGATGACCGGCGCGATGTCCTTGATCGGATCGAAGGAGAGCTTGTACACGCTCGGGTTGACCGTGTAGCTCGCCGAGATAAGAAGCAGCGTGTAACCGTCGGGCGGCGCCTTCAGCGCGAGCTCGGCGCCAAGGTTGCCGCCCGCGCCCGCGCGGTTTTCGACGATAAACGACTGCCCGTAGCGCTCGGTGAGCTTTTGCGCCATCAAGCGCGCGGTGAAGTCCGAACCGCCGCCCGGCGCGAACGGCACGATGATGCGCACCGGTTTGGATGGATACTGCTGCGCAGCCGCGTACGGCGCGGCGAGCGCGATCAGGCCTGCTGCAAGCAACCTTGCGAACATCGTCCCCTCCTCTTGCCCTCGAATTTACGACAGGAGTTAGGATTTCACCATGAAAGTCATCGCCCTCGAAGAACACTACTGGGATCAGGAGCTCGCCAGCCAGTTCAAGGAGCGCGGGCCGGAGATGCGCATCCCGGCGCTGCAGGAGCGCCTGTTCGACGTGGACGCGCTGCGCATCAAGGAGATGGACGAGGCCGGCATCGACCTGCAGGTCCTCTCGCACGGCGCGCCGGCCACCCAGCGCCTCGATGCGCCGAGCGCCGTGCCGGTGGCGCGCAAGGTGAACGACAAGCTGCGCGAAACGGTGAAGCGCCATCCCGGCCGCTACGAAGCCTTCGCCGTGCTGCCCACCGCCGACCCGAAAGCCTCGGCCGACGAGCTCGAGCGCGCGGTGACGAAGCTCGGCTTCAAGGGCGCGATGATCCACGGCCTCACGCTCATCGACGGCACGAACTACTTCATCGACGACAAGCGCTTCTGGCCCATCTTCGAGCGCGCGCAGGCGCTCGACGTCCCCCTCTACATGCATCCAGCCGTGCCGCACAAGGCGGTGATCGAGGCGTACTACCGCGATTACCTCGAGCAGTTTCCCGGCCTCATGACCGCGGCGTGGGGTTTCACCGTAGAGACCGCGACGCAGGGCATCCGCCTCGTCCTCTCCGGCGTGTTCGAGGCCTACCCGCGCCTGAGGATCATCCTCGGCCACCTCGGCGAATCGCTGCCGTTCTCACTCTGGCGCATCGACATGGCCCTTGGCCGCCAGGGCAACCGCAAGACCCCGTTCCGGGACACCTTCCGCGAGC
>JAICPQ010000224.1 GCA_025929745.1 Burkholderiales bacterium
CCCCGCCCTGATAGTCGTCGTGGGCGAAGCCGAACGCGGCGCCGCGTCGGCCGTTGGGCGGATAGCGGGTGAAGGACACGATGCGCTCGGCCTGCTCCGCCGTATCGACGAGCGGCACCATGATGCCGAGGGCGCCGGCATCGAGCGCGCGCGCGGCGAAGTGGTATTCAGTGGCCGGAATGCGCACGAGCGGCGCGACGCCGAGTGCGCGGCAGAGCGCGAACTGCGGCTTGAGCGTTTCGTAGCCGGCACCCGTGTGCTCCATGCAGTACATTACGAATTCCGCGCCGGCGTTGGCGCAGATGCGCGCGATTCCCGGCGTAAAGAACTCGAACACCATCGAGCCGAAAACCGGCTCGCCAGCGGCGAGCTTGCGTTTCAGCGCATCAAGCCCGGCAGCCATAACGAGATCGCGGGTATGTACGTGACCAGCAGGAGCGCGATGCACATGGCGCTGTAGAACGGCCATAGCTCCTTGGAAACCTGCTCGATCGACACCTTGCCGACCGCGCAGCCGACGAACAGCGTCGGCCCGACCGGGGGCGTTATCAGGCCGATGCCCAGGTTGAGGATCATGATCATGCCGAAGTGCACGGGGTCGATGCCAAGCTTAAGGATCACCGGCAGGAAAATCGGCGTGCAGATGAGCAGCATGGGCGCAAGGTCCATGAACGTGCCGAGCGCCAGCAGCAGGATGTTCACCAGCAGCAGGAAGACGTACTTGTTCTCCGAGATCGAGAGGAAGAACGCGGTCACCTTCGCCGGAATCTGCATGAGCGCCATCATGTAGCCGAACGCGACCGAGAAGCCGATCAGCATCATCACCATCGCGACGGTCTTCACCACGCGGTGCACGAGATGCGGCAGGTCGCGCCACTTGTAGTCGCGGTAGACGAAGAAGGTGACCAGGAACGCGTAAACGCAGGCCACCGCGGCCGACTCGGTTGGCGTGAATACGCCGGAGAGGATGCCGCCGATGATGATCACGATGGTGATCAGGCCCCAGAGCGCCTCGAGTACGATGCGCGGGATGTGCTTGAGCGGCACCGGCTCCGACTTCGGCATGTTGCGCTTGTGCGCGGTCCACAGCACGAGGCCGACCAGGCACAGCCCGAAAATCAGCCCGGGGAACACCCCAGCCAGGAACAGGTGCGCCACCGAGATGGTGCCGCCGGCCGCGACTGAGTAGATCACCGCGTTGTGCGAGGGCGGAATGAGCAGCGCCTGCACCGAGCCGCAGATCGTGACGTTGGTGGCAAACACGCGCGTGTAGCCCTGCTTCACCATCTGCGGGATCATCACTGAGCCGATCGCCGAAGTGTCGGCGACCGACGAGCCCGAGATGCAGCCGAACAGCGAGCTCGCGAGGACGTTGACCAGCGCGAGGCCGCCGCGGATGACGCCGAAGAAGACCTTCGCCAGCATCACCAGCCGCGCCGCCATGCCGCCTTCGGCCATGATGCCGCCCGCCAGCACGAAGAAAGGGATCGCGAGCAGCACGAAGTCGTCGGTGCCGTCGGAGATCTTGATCATCACCGCCTCGAGCGGGATGTCGATGTACAGCGCGCCGATCAGCGCCGAGAGCCCGAGCGCGTAGGCGACCGGCACGCCGAGCGCGCACAGCACGGCGAACGACCCCAGCAGGACCAGAACATCCATTATTCGGTGTCCATCAGCTGGTCGCTGTACATCACGTCCTGCTTCGGCGGGTCGCCCAGCCACACCTTCTCGATCAGGAAGAGCAGCGTGAGCAGCCCGGCAAGCGGGATCGGCAGGTAGACGATGCCCACCGAAAGCCAGGGGAACTCGGCGACGGTGTTGCCGCGCGTGAGATGGCAGAGGTGGGCGCCGTAGCCCAACATGAACGCGGCGATGACGAACATGCACGTGTGCACGCCCCACTGCATCGCGCGGCGGCTGCCCGGACCGACCGCGCGCATCAGCGCCTCGACCGCGATCTGCGCATTGGCGCGGTACACCGCCGCGCCGCCGACGAATGAAAAGAACACCATCATGATCACGGAAGCGGGCTCGGGCCACTGCAGCGGGTCGTTCATAACGTAGCGCATGAACACCCCGCTCGGAATCATGAGGGTGATCGCCACCATCGCGACGCCGGAGAGCGCGATGCAGCCGATGTACAGAAGCTGCATCACGCGACGGTAAGTTTGCCTCATGGCAAGAAAAAGGCCGCCGAAGCTCTCACCCGGGCGGCCTTCGTCGGGACGGAATCGGCTACTTCGTGTCCCGGATCTTCTCGATCAGGCTGGAATACTTGGCGCCGTACTTGTCCCGCACCGGCTGCGTCGCTTTGTAGAACGCCTCCTTGTCGGCCTTCACGAACTGAATGCCCGCGGCTTTTAGTTTGCCGGTCGCTTCGGCGACGTACGCATCCCAGAGCTTGCGCTGCTCGAGCTGCGCCTCGCGCGAAAGCTTCTGGATCAGGTCCTGGTCGCCCTTCGGCAGCTTGTCCCAGCTCGCCTTCGAGTAGACGAAAATCTCCGGGATGATGAGGTGGCCGGTCAGGCTGTAGACCTTGCCCTTTGGCGTCTGGTAGTGGTTCTGAGCGAAGAGCGTCGGCTCATTGTTCTCCGCGCCGTCCACCACGCCGGTCTGCAGCGCCTGGTGCAGCTCATTGAAGCCCATGGCGATGCCGTTGCCGCCCATCGCGTTCATGGTCTCGACGAAGAGCGGATTTCCCATCATCCGGATCTTCATGCCTTTCAGGTCCGCGGGCTTGGTCACCGGCTTGTCCGAGTAGACGTTGCGCGTGCCGGCGTCCATCCAGCCGAGCGCGATGAGGCGCGCCGAACTCTTGGAGAGCTTGTCGAGCATCTCCGCGCCGATCGGTCCGTCGATCACCTTGCGCATGTGCGCTTCGTCGCGGAATACGAACGGCATGTTGAACACGTTGAGCTCGTCGACGATCGGGCCCATCGGGCCCACCGAGATGCGCGCGATCTGCAGCGCGCCGACCTGGGCCTGCTCGATCATCTCTTTTTCGCCGCCGAGCTGCATCGACGGAAACATCTGGACCTTGTACTTCCCATTCGTCGCCTTCTCGAGCTTGTTGCCCATGCGTACGATGGCCTCGACCGTCGGATAGCCGAGGGGATGGACGTCGGTTGCCTTGATGATCTGCTGCGCTTGCGCGGGCAGCGCGGGAAAGCACGCGGCTGCAACGGCCGCGGCAATGAAATGACGGCGGAACATGAATCCTCCTCTGATAAGATTCATCAGTCATCATACAAGCAGGCCCGTGGCCGTCAAGATGCGCATCCGCCCCGTTGTCGCCGAGCGCAAGCTCTCGCGGCGGCTCTTCGAGCAGCTCGCCGACGAAATCAAAAGCGGACGGCTCGCTCCGGGCGCGCGCCTGCCCACCGAGCAGGCGCTGACGCGCGCGGCGCGCGTGAGCAGGACCGTGGTTCGCGAAGCGGTCGCCGCGCTGCGCGCCGAAGGCCTCGTCGTCACGCGTCAGGGCGTTGGCGCGTTCGTCTCTTCGGACCCGCAGCGGGCGCCTTTCCGCATCGAGCCCGAGCGCATGCAGTCTCTGGAAGATATCCTTTCGGTGATGGAGCTCAGGCTTGGTGTCGAGATCGAGTCGGCCGGGCTTGCGGCCGAGCGCGGCTCGCGCGGGAGCATAAAGGCCATCGAAAGCGCGTTGGAGGGCATCGAGCGCGCCGCCGCCGAGGGGCGCTCCGCGGTCGACGAGGATCTCGGCTTCCACCGCGCGATCGCCGTGGCGACCGGCAATCCGGAATTTCCCCGCTTCCTTCAGTTCATCGGCCGCCATCTAATACCGCGGCGCACGGTCAGCGGCCTGCCGGCGCGCATGGGCGGCGAACGCGCCTACCTCGCGCTCATCCAGGAAGAACACCGCCGTATCTACCAGGCGATCGAAAGCCGCGATGCCAGGGGGGCGCGCGAAGCGATGCGTCGCCACCTCACGCGCTCGCTCGAGCGCTACCGCAAGCTGGCTGCGGAGCAGAAAAAAGCGGCTTGAAGATTCTTCTGACGCATTCGCCGGAGGCGAGGGCGCTTTATTACGGAGAGCGCGCGCTCGCCGGGTTGCGCGCGGTCGGTGAAGTGAAGCTGCACGAAGGCCCGGCACCGCTCGAAGGCCAGGCGCTCGTCGACGCCGCGCGCGATTGCGATCTCATCGTCTCGTACCGCCAATCGCCCGGAC
>JAICPQ010000274.1 GCA_025929745.1 Burkholderiales bacterium
GCGCATTGATATTCCGGGCGCCGTGCCGCTTTCCGAACTGAAGAAAAAGCATGCCTGATACCGCGCTTCTCATCATCGATATCCAGAACGACTACTTCCCCGGCGGTGCCATGGAGCTCGAAGGCGCCGACGCTGCCGGCGAGAAAGCGAGCGCGATTCTTCGCCGCTTCCGGGAGCGCGGCGATCCGATCATCCATGTGCGCCATACATCGGTGCGCCCGGGCTCGACGTTCTTCCTGCCGGGCACGCGTGGCGCGGAGATCCATGAATCGGTGCGTCCGCAGGGAGGCGAGACGGTCATCGAGAAGAACTTCCCGAACAGCTTCCGCAACACGCCGCTCCGGGAGAAGCTCGACGGCCTCGGCGTGAAAAATCTCGTCGTCGCCGGAATGATGACGCACATGTGCGTCGATGCGTCGGTGCGCCACGCCGCCGATCTCGGCTACAAGATCACGCTGCTCGGCGATGCCTGCGCCACGCGCGCGCAGAGCTACGGCGGCGAGAAGGTCCCCGCGCGGCAGGTGCATGCCGCGTTCCTTGCCGCGCTGAACGGCTTTTACGCGAAGGTCGTGAATACCCATGAACTATGAGTTCATCACCGTAGAGCAGAAGGGCAGGGTGGGCGTGATCACGCTCAACCGGCCGAAGCAGCTGAACGCGCTCAGCCCCGCGCTCATGACGGAGCTGGGCCGCGCGCTCGGGGCGCTCGATGGCGACGCCGGCATCGGCGCGATTGTCATCACCGGCAACGACAAGGCCTTCGCCGCCGGCGCGGACATCTCGCAGATGAAGGACTTCAGCTACATGCATGCCTACCTCACGGACTACATCACCGGCTGGGAGCACTTCCGCGCTTTGCGCAAACCGGTGATCGCCGCGGTGGCGGGCTACGCCCTCGGCGGCGGGAACGAGCTCGCCATGCAGTGCGACATCGTCATCGCCGCGGAGAACGCCAAGTTCGGGCAGCCCGAGATCAACCTCGGCATCATGCCGGGCTACGGGGGCACGCAGCGCCTGCCGCGCTTCACGAGCAAGGCGAAGGCAATGGACCTCTGCCTCACCGCGCGCATGATGGACGCGCAGGAAGCCGAGCGCGCTGGCCTCGTCTCCAGAATCGTGCCGCTCGAGAAGCTGATGGAGGAGACGTTCGCGGTGGCAGACAAGATCGCGAACTATTCGCTTCCGGTCGTGATGATGATCAAGGAGTCGATCAACCGCGCCTACGAGACCGCGCTCGCCGAGGGCGTGCTCTTCGAGCGGCGCGTGTTCCAGTCGCAGTTCTCGCTCGAAGACCAGAAAGAAGGCATGGCCGCCTTCCTCGAGAAGCGCAAGCCCACCTTCAAGCACCGCTAAATTGGGGTCAGGGTCGTAATTGTTCATTACGACCCTGGCCCCGATTACGTAGAATCGGCTCAGCCTCACGGAGGAGGAGACCATGGAGCGCATCTGGCTTAAGAGCTATCCGGCCGGGGTGCCGGCGGACATCGACCCCCGCAAGTACCGCTCGCTGATTCAGCTCTTCGAGCAATGCATCGCCAAGTATCGCGACCGCCCGGCGTTTCACAGCATGGGCAAAACGATCACTTTCGAAGAGCTCGACAAGCGCTCGCGCGACTTCGGCGCGTGGCTGCAGGCGAAGGGGCTGGCGAAGGGGGCGCGCGTCGCGATCATGATGCCGAACTGCCTGCAGTACCCGATCGCGATGTTCGGCACGCTGCGCGCGGGCTGCACGGTGGTGAACGTGAACCCTCTCTACACCCCGCGGGAGCTCGAGCACCAGCTCAAGGACGCCGGCGCCGAGGCGATCGTCATCCTCGAGAACTTCGGCCACGTGCTGCAGGAAGTGCGCGCGCGCACGCCGCTCAAGCATGTAATCGTCACCTCGCTCGGCGAGCTCTTGGGTGTTAAGGGCGTCATCGTCAATCTTGTGGTGCGCAAGGTGAAGAAGATGGTGCCGCCTTACGATCTGCCGGGCGCCATCGGTTTTCGCGATTGTCTGAAAGAGGGCGAGCCAAGGCAGCTCAATACGCCCGCGCTCGGCCACGACGATATCGCTTTCCTGCAGTACACCGGCGGTACGACCGGCGTGTCGAAGGGTGCGATGCTGCTCCACCGGAACATCATCGCGGCGCTCTTGCAGTACGAGGCGTGGCTCGCGCCGACCATGGGGAACGATCGAGCGGTCATCATCACCGCACTGCCGCTCTATCACATCTTCTCGCTCACGGTGAACTGCCTGGTGATGATGGTGGTCGGCGGAGAGAACGTGCTCATCACCAATCCGCGCGATATCCCGGGCTTCGTGAAGGAGCTGGCGAAGCACAAGTACAGCATCATCACCGGCGTCAACACGCTTTTCAACGCGCTGCTCAACAATCCCGATTTCGCCAAGCTCGATTTCTCGAGCCTGAAGCTCGCCGTGGGCGGCGGCATGGCTGTGCAGAAGGCAGTGGCCGATCGCTGGAAGCAGGTGACCGGCACGCCGCTCATCGAGGGCTACGGCCTCACCGAGACTTCGCCCTCGGCGACCGCCAACCCGCCCAATGCCGCGGAGTTCAGCGGCACCATCGGCGTGCCGATGCCGTCGACCGAGATCGTGCTGCGCGACGATAACGACCGCGACGTGCCGCACGGCCAGCCCGGCGAGATTTGCATCAAGGGCCCGCAGGTGATGGCGGGCTACTGGCAGCGCCCGGATGAGACCGCGAAAGTGATCGGCAAGGACGGCTTCCTGCACACCGGCGACATCGGCGTCATGGATGACAAGGGCTTCATCCGCATCGTGGACCGCAAGAAGGACATGATTCTCGTCTCGGGCTTCAACGTGTACCC
>JAICPQ010000034.1 GCA_025929745.1 Burkholderiales bacterium
ATGATCAGGCGTTTGCCGCGGTGGCCCAGGATTTCGTGCGCAACTTCGGACCGCCGGACCTCGTCATCGCGAACGCCGGAGTCGGCGTCGGCACAGCGGGCAGCGAAATGGCCAGCGTTGTCAAGCTGCGCAAACTGCTCGACGTAAATGTCACCGGACTGGCGGCCACCTTTGCGGCCTTCGCACCGGCGATGATTGAGGTCGGGCGCGGCACGCTGGCCGGCATCGCGAGCGTCGCTGGCTTTCGAGGACTTGCCGGAAACGGCGCGTACTGCGCCTCGAAGTCCGCGGTCATCACCTGGATGGAGAGCCTGCGCGCCGAGCTCTACGGCACCGGAGTGTCCGTGGTCTGCGTCTGTCCCGGCTACATCGACACGCCGATGACGCGCGTCAATCGCTTCCACATGCCTTTTCTCATCTCCGCCGAGGACGCTGCGCGGCGCATTGCGCGAGCCATCGCGGCCAAGCGCCGTCTTGCGGTCATTCCGTGGCAGATGGCGCTCGTATCGGTCTTGCTGCGCACCGTGCCCGGGTGGCTGTTCGATCGGCTCGCCTCCCGGGCACCGCGCAAGCCAAAGGATGTGCCCGTCTAGGGCTTGGTGTTAGCGGCGATGCGGATCTTGGCGTAGGAGCCGGGGGCGTCCTCCAGAGCGCGCAGCGCGCCTTCGCCCGGGATGCGGGCCGGGCAAAGCCCGCCGCCGAAGGGTTCAACCCAGCGCTGCCAGTCCTCCCACCATGAGCCCGGATGCTGGGTCGCCGTTGCAAACCACGCTTCGGCCGTGTCCGGCAAGGCGCCGTTTGTCCAGTAGTGATACTTGTTCGCCGATGGCGGGTTGACGATGCCGGCGATGTGACCGGAGCCGCCGAGAACGAAACGCACCGGGCCGCCGAGATAGCGCGCGCCTTTGTAGGTCGTCTTCCAGGGCGCGATGTGGTCCTCGACCGTAGAGATGAAGTACGAAGGCACCTTCACCTCGCCGAGCTCGATCGGCACGCCGGCGAGCTCGATCCCGCCTGGCTCGCCGAGCAGGTTCTTGATGTACATGTTGCGCAGATAGAAGCTGTGCATGCGCGCGGGCATGCGCGTGGAGTCGGCGTTCCAGTAAAGGAGGTCGAAGGGAAACGGGTCCTTGCCGAGCAGATAGTTGTTGACGACGAAGGACCAGACCAGGTCGTTCGCACGCAGCAGATTGAACGTGCCCGCCATCTCCGAGCCCTCGAGATAGCCGCGCTCGTTCATCTTGCGCTCGAGGTTCGCCACCTGCTCCTCGTCGATGAAGACGCCGAGATCGCCGGGCTGCGAGAAGTCGAGCAGGCTCACGAAGAAGGTCGCGCTCGCGACGCGATTGCGCTTTTTCTGCGCGAGGTAGCCGAGCGTCGCGCCGAGCAGGGTCCCGCCGAGGCAGTAGCCGATTACGTTGAGCTCGTGCGCGCCCGTGCCGCGTTCGATCGCATCCATCGCGGCGAGCGGCCCCTCGAGCATGTAGTCCTCGAAGCCCTTCTGCGCGAGGCGTGCGTCCGGGTTCACCCAAGAAATGACGAACACCGTATGCCCCTGCTGCAGCGCCCAGCGGATGAAGGAATTCTTTTCGCGCAGGTCGAGGATGTAGTACTTGTTGATCCACGGCGGAATGATCAGCAGCGGGCGCCGAAACACCTGGTCGGTCATCGGCGTGTACTGGATCAGCTGCATGAGGTCGTTCTGGTAGACCACCTTGCCCGGCGTCGTAGCGACGTTGCGGCCGAGCTGGAACGCGCTCTCGTCGGTCATCGAGATGCGCAGCTTCCCGCCACCCTTCTCGATGTCGGCGAGGAGGTTGTTCAGACCGCGCACCAGGTTCTGTCCGCCGCTCGCCACCGTCTCGCGCAGCACCTGGGGATTGGTGAGCACGAAATTCGTGGGCGAGAGGGCGTCGACGTACTGGCGGGTAAAAAACGCAACCTTCTTTTCCGATTCCGGCGTCAAGCCATCGACCCGGGCCACCGCCTCACGGACATGGCGCGCCGTGATCAGATAGGACTGCTTGATGAAGTCGAACAGAAAGTTCTTCGACCAGTCCTCGTCCTTGAAGCGCGCATCGTTCTTGTCGGGCTCGACGACCGGCGGCGCTTGCACTCCGAAGAGCTTCAGCCAGCTCGCCTGCCAAAGGCGCAGGTAGTCGGCCCACAGGGCTATCCACATGTTGACGACGAGCGCGGGATTGGCGGTCATGCGCGCGTAGAGGTCCATGAACGCCTTTGCGATGCCCATCTCGTCGCGCACCAGCGCAGAGACGTCCTCGATCTGTCGCTGGACGAAATCGCCGAGAATCTTCGAAGAGCGCCCGGCGACATCGTGGGCCACCTTGGCGAGCTCTTCGGATTCATTCTTATCCGCCGGTTGCATACCTCATGATGCCATCATTGCCCAAGGCACGCCGGGCGCGGCCCGCGTAGTGCAGGTAGTGCAGATGGGCTATGGCCTCGCCCATTGCGAAAAAAGTCTGGTGCGCGTCGAGCGGGCGGCGAAAAAGCACACTGAGGAGCTCGGCTGCGCTCTTCGGGCTCTTCAGAGACTGTTCGAGCTCGGACAAGCGATCGCGGTGGTGGGCCTCCAGCTGCTCCACCCGCCGGTGCGCGCCGCGGAAAGGCCTGCCGTGCGAGGGCAGCACCAGCACGTCCTCGGGTAGCTCGCGATAGCGCGCGATCGAATCGAGGAAAAGGCGCAGCGGATCGCCCTCCGGATCGATCGACCACACGCTCACGTTCGTCGAGATGGTCGAAAGGAGCATGTCTCCGGCGATGAGCGTTTTCAAACTTTCACAATAGAGAGACAGGTGCTCGGGAGCGTGTCCGTGGCCGATCATCGCGCCCCAGCGATACCTGCCCATCTGCAGCTCATCGCCGTCGATGATGCGGCGGTAGGCATGCGGAAAATCCGGTACCAGCTCCGCATAGCGGTTCTTGCGGGCGCGCATACGTTCGGCGCGCTCTGCGTCGAGGCCGTTGCGCCGGAACACCGCGAGCACCGCATCGGCTGTGTAGCCGGCGCTCGAGGTTCGCACGGCGTGCGCAGTCAGGTATTCGCCCTGCGTCGTCCAGAACTCCGCGCCGTGCCGCTCGCAAAGCCACGCGGCATTGCCGGCGTGGTCCGGGTGGTAATGGGTGAGCACGACGCGCTTCACTTTCCTTCCGGCGAGGACGCGCGTCCAGAGTTCGCGCGTCGCTTCGTTGCCGATGCCGGTGTCGACGACGGTCACGCCCTCGTCCTCCTCCAGGAGCCAGAGGTTGATGTGGTCGAGCTGAAACGGCAGCGGCATGGAGAGCCAGTGCACGCCGCGCGCGACTTCGACCGTCGTGCCGGGCGCGGGAACTTCGGGAAAGGGGTACTCGAGGGGCATTCCGCTAGAATCGACCGCAAATTAGCATGGAAACCGAGCGCGCCGAATTCTCGATCAGTGAGCTCGCGCGCGAATTCGACGTTACGCCGCGCGCAATCCGCTTCTACGAAGACCCGGGCCTGCTCGCGCCGCGGCGCGACGGCCAGCGGCGTATCTACTCGCCGCGCGATCGCACCCGGCTCAAGCTCACGCTGCGCGGTAAGCGTCTGGGGCTGACCCTTTCCGAGATCCGCGACCTCATCGACATGTACGAGCCGGGCCGCGACGAACGCCCGCAGCTCGAGCGCTTTCTCGCCGTGCTCCAGTCGCACAAGTCGATCCTCGTGCAGCAACGCGAGGACATCGAGGCGCAGCTCTCCGAGATTCAAGCCTTCGAGAAGAAGGTGCGCAAGCAGCTCAAACGTTAGTTGACGTTTACGTAAGCGTCAACTACGCTCTTCAGGCTATGCACGTCCCGGACCCGGCTTTCGCCGCCCGTATCCGCGAGAGCTTCAGCCGCCAGAAGGCGATGGCGCTGATCGGCGCGCGCCTCGCGCGCGTGGAAGCCGGTGAGGTGGAGGTCGCGCTGCCGTTTCGTGACGACCTCACGCAGCAGAAGGGCTTCGTCCATGGCGGCATCATCGGCATGATCGCCGACACTGCGTGCGGCTATGCCGCCTTTTCCCTCATGCCGGCGGGCGGCTCGCTCGTCACGGTGGAGTACAAGATGAACATCCTCAAGCCGGGCCGCGGCGCGCTGCGCGCGCTCGGAACAGTGATCCGGCCGGGCCGTACGCTTACCGTCGCGCGTGCGGAGGTGTACGCTGAGGACGGCAGCCACGTCGCCACGATGCTTCAGACCCTGATGGCCCTCCCCGATCGGCCGGATCGACCGGAATGAATTTTCTGCGGTTCGCACACGGCGACACCATCGACATGTTGCGTGACTCGGTCCGCGATTTCGTCGCAAGCGAAATCGCGCCGCGCGCTGCGCAGATCGACGACACCAACGAATTTCCGCCCGACCTGTGGCGCAAGCTGGGAAATCTGGGCGTGCTCGGCATCACCGTCGAGGAGGAATACGGCGGCACGGCCATGGGTTACCTGGCGCACATCGTCGCCATGGAGGAAATTTCACGAGGCTCGGCGTCCATCGGTCTTTCGTACGGAGCGCATTCCAACCTGTGCGTGAACCAAATCCGCCGCAACGGTAATGGGGAGCAGAAGCGCAAGTACCTGCCGAAGCTCGTCTCGGGCGAACACGTCGGCGCCCTCGCCATGTCCGAGCCGGGTGCCGGATCGGATGTGGTCGGGATGAAGCTGCGGGCCGAGCGCCGCGGCGAGCGCTACGTGCTGAACGGCAACAAGATGTGGATCACGAACGGCCCGGACGCGGACGTCCTCGTGATCTACGCGAAGACGAGCGACCAGGGCATCACCGCCTTCGTCGTCGAGAAAGGCATGAAAGGCTTCTCGACCGCACAGAAGCTCGACAAGCTGGGCATGCGCGGATCGAACACCTGCGAGCTGGTTTTTCGCGACTGCGAGGTGCCTTCGCAGAATGTGCTGGGCAAAGAAGGTGAAGGCGTGCGCGTGCTCATGTCGGGGCTAGACTACGAGCGCGCCGTGCTCGCCGGCGGGCCGCTCGGCATCATGGCCGCGTGTCTCGACGTCGTGATTCCCTACGTGCACGAGCGCAAGCAGTTCGGCCAGCCGATCGGCGAATTCCAGCTCATGCAGGGCAAGCTCGCGGACATGTATACGACCTTCTCCGCATGCCGGGCGTACGTCTACGCGGTCGGCCAGGCGCTCGACCGAAACGAGACGACGCGCAAGGACGCCGCCGGCGCGATTCTTTACGCCGCGGAGAAGGCGACGTGGGTCGCCGGCCAGGCCATCCAGGCGCTCGGCGGCATGGGCTACATCAACGAGACGCCAACCGGGCGGCTGTGGCGCGACGCCAAGCTCTACGAAATCGGCGCCGGCACTTCCGAAATCCGGCGCTGGCTGATCGGCCGCGAGCTTTTCTCCGAAACAAGATGAATGCCTCATGCAAGGCCTGAGCTTCGAGACCGCTCGCGGCACCGTGCACGCCTGGCAGTGCGATCACATGGGACACGCGAACCTGCGCGCCTATGGCGAATTTTTCGAGCAGGCGCTGTGGCACGTGTTCCACCGCATCGGCATCACGCCTTCGGTCCTTCGGGGCGAGACGATTCGCATGGCCGGCGTGCAGCAGAGCATCAACTACCGCAAGGAGCTCCTGCCCGGCGACCTTGTGCTCGTGAAGTCGCAATTGATCGAATTTCGCGAGCGCAGCCTGAAGATGCGCCACGAGATGCAGCATGTCGAAACCGGCGAAGTGTGCGCGACCTGCGAGCTCACCGCCGTTTGCATCGACGCAAAAACGCGCAAGCCGCGCGAGTTCCCGCCCGAGATCAGCTCAAAAGCGAAGGAGATCCTATGAAATCCGATCCGATCGTCATCGTGTCCGCCGCGCGCACGCCGACGGGCAGCTTCCAGGGCGAGCTCAAGGGATTCACCGCGCCCGAACTCGGCGGCGCGGCGATCCGCGCGGCGGTCGAGCGCGCAAAGATCCGCGCCGACGAAATCGAGGAAGCCATCATGGGCTGCGTGCTGCCCGCCGGCCAGGGACAGGCGCCCGCGCGCCAGGCCGCGCTCGCCGCGGGTCTTCCGCTCGCAGTGGGCTGCACCACGGTCAACAAGATGTGCGGCTCCGGAATGAAGGCTGCGATGTTCGCCCACGACTTACTGAAGAGCGACTCCGTTGATGTCGTGGTTGCCGGCGGCATGGAATCGATGACGAATGCTCCTTATCTCCTGCCGAAGGCGCGCGCAGGGCTACGCATGGGCCACAGCCAGGTCATCGACCACATGTTCTACGATGGACTGGAAGATGCCTACGACAAGGGCCGGCTGATGGGCACATTCGCCGAGGATTGCGCCGCCAAGTACCAGTTCTCACGCGAGGCGCAGGACGAGTTCGCCATTGCGTCGCTTCGACGCGCGCAAAAAGCGAACAAGGAGGGCTGGTTCGCCTGGGAAATCACACCGATCGCGATCAAGGCCGGCAAGGAGCAGAAGTTCGTCGAGACGGACGAGCAGCCGTTCAAGGCCAACCTGGAGAAGATTCCGACGCTCCGCCCCGCGTTTCGGAAGGACGGCACGGTGACCGCCGCTAACTCGAGCTCGATCTCCGACGGCGCGGCGGCGCTGGTGATGATGCGCCGCTCGAGCGCCGAAAAACGCGGCCTCGCGCCTCTTGCGACAGTGGTCGGTCATTCCACGCATGCCCAGGAGCCGGCTTGGTTCACCACCGCGCCGGTGGGCGCGATCAGGAAGCTTCTTGCCAGTACCGGCTGGAGCGCAAACCAGGTCGATCTTTACGAGATCAACGAGGCCTTCGCGGTTGTCACGATGGCGGCAATGAAGGAGCACGGCCTGCCGCACGACAAAGTGAACGTGCACGGCGGCGCCTGCGCGCTCGGACATCCGATCGGAGCCTCCGGCGCGCGCATCCTCGTGACGCTCATCGGCGCGCTGCGCAAGTACGGCGGGAAGCGCGGCATGGCGAGCCTGTGCATCGGCGGCGGCGAAGCTACGGCGATGGCGCTCGAGCTCGCTTGAAGCAGGAATTGCAGCGCCTGCTCGATACGTCGCAGTTCTTGAAGCCTTACGGTTTCAGGGTGGTGGACGTCGACGACACGCTGTGCAGGCTCGAGCTGCCGCATCGCCCCGATCTCGAGCGTCCCGGCGGCATCATCAATGGCCCGGCGCTGATCGCAGCAGCCGACTGCGCGATGTGGCTTGCCATCAAGGCGCGTATCGGCATCGAGAACGACGCGCTGACCTCCGACCTCAACACCGCTTTTCTTGCGCCGGCGAAAGGCGAGCACGTTTACTGCACGGCGCGCATCCTCAAGATGGGCCGGCGGCGCATCTACGGTCTTGCCGAGTGCCACGACAGGAACGGCAACATGTACAGCCACCATGCGCTTACGTATGTCCGCACCGGCTGACGAGATCCGGCAGGCGGTGCGCCGCTACGCGCGCGAACAGCTCGCGCCGCACGCGGCCAAGTGGGACCAGGAGAAAACCTTTCCGCGGGAAGCGCTGAAGGGGCTGGCGGAGATGGGCCTCTACGGGGTCGCGATTTCCGAGCAATGGGGCGGCGCGGGCCTCGATTACACCTCGCTCGCCGTGGTGTGCGAGGAAATCGCTGCCGGCGACTGCGCCACCGCGACCATCGTGGCAGTGAACAACCTGGTCGCCGGCATTATTTTGGGCTATGGGAGCGAAGCGCAGAAAAGCCGCTTTCTGCGGCCGCTCGCCGAAGGCAAGACGCTGGGCGCGTTCGCGCTCACCGAACCGCAGGTCGGCTCCGACGCGTCGGCGATCACTACTCGCGCGGAGCGCAAAGGCAACGAGTACGTGCTGAACGGCGTCAAGCAGTTCATCACCTCGGGCAAGAATGCCGACATCGTCGTCGTGTTCGCCGTGACGAGCAAGGAGGCCGGCAAACGCGGCATCAGCGCTTTTCTCGTGTCGACCTCAGCGCCGGGGTACAAAGTGGCGCGCATCGAGGAAAAGACCGGTCAGCGCGCCTCCGACACCGCGCAGATCGTGTTCGAGAACTGCCGTACGACCGAACGGCTGGGCGAAGAGGGCGTCGGCTACCGGATCGCCCTTGCCAATCTCGAATCCGGGCGCATCAACGTCGCGGCCCAGGCCACCGGCGTGGCGCGCGCCGCACTCGAGGCCGCGGTCGGCTACGCGCGCGAGCGAAAAAGCATGGGCAAGCACCTGATCGAGCATCAGGCGGTGAATTTCCGCCTGGCTGACATGGCGACGCAGGTCGAGGCGGCGCGCCAGCTCTATCTCCACGCCGCGCGCCTGCGCGACGAAGGCAAGCCCTGCCTCAAGGAAGCTTCCATGGCGAAGCTTTTCGCCTCCGAGATGGCCGAGAAAGTGTGCTCCGATGCGATCCAGATCCACGGCGGCTACGGCTACGTCTCGGACTTCCCCGTCGAGCGGCTGTGGCGCGACGTGCGCGTCACCAAGATTTACGAGGGCGCGAACGACATCCAGCGCCTGGTGATCGGGCGCAGCCTGGAGGAAGGATGAAAGCGCCGATCGACTTCTACTTCGACTTCTCGTCGCCCTACGGCTATCTCGCCTCGACAAAGATCGACGCGCTTGCGGCGAAGCACGGACGCAGCGTGACCTGGCGACCGATGCTGCTCGGCGTCGCCTTCAAGGCGACGGGGGGCGCGCCACTACCCAGCATTCCCCTCAAGGGCGAATACGCGAAGCGCGATTTCCTGCGATCGGCGCGGTTTTACGGCATACCGTATAAGCAACCCGATCCGTTTCCGGTTTCCACCGTGGCGGCTTGCCGGGCTTTCTATTCCCTGAGCCAAACCGATGATCGGGCGAAGCTCGCGCGCCGCCTGTTCACCGCTTACTTCGTCGAAGGAATCAATATCGGCGAGTCGCCGAACGTCCTCAAGATCGCCGGCGCGCTGGGGCTCGAACCGGACATCGAAAGCCAGGCGGTGAAGGACGGCACGCGCGCCGAGGTCGAAGCGGCGCTCGCGAAAGGGGTGTTCGGCTCGCCTTACATCATCGTCGACGGCGAGCCGTTCTGGGGTTTCGACCGCTTCGAGCAGATCGATCGCTGGCTGCGGGAACCGTTCTGATCAAGAGCCAGCTCAAGCCCCGCTCCGCCGAGTTCCGCGAGAACGCGGAGCGCATGCGCGCGCTGGTCGCGGACTTGCGCGAGAAGATCGCCACCGTGCGGCAGGGCGGCGACCAGGCGGCGCGCGACAAGCATACGGCGCGCGGCAAGATGGCGCCGCGCGAGCGCGTCGCCAAGCTGCTCGACCCCGGCTCGCCATTCCTCGAGATCGGCCAGCTCGCGGCCTGGGGCATGTACAGCGGCGACGTCCATTCGGCGTCCATCATCTGCGGCATCGGCCGCGTCTGCGGGCGCGAATGCGTCATCGTGGCGAACGACGCGACCATCAAGGGCGGGACGTATTACCCGATGACCGTCAAGAAGCACCTGCGCGCCCAGGAAATCGCCGGCCAGAACCGCCTGCCCTGCATCTATCTCGTCGATTCGGGCGGCGGCTACCTGCCGGAGCAGGACAGCGTGTTTCCCGATCGCGAACACTTCGGCCGCATCTTCTACAACATCGCTAACCTTTCAGCGGCGCGCATTCCGCAGATCGCATGCGTCATGGGCTCGAGCACCGCGGGCGGCGCTTACGTTCCGGCGATGTGCGACGAATCCATCATCGTCAAGGGTCAAGGCACGATCTTCCTCGGCGGGCCGCCGCTCGTGAAAGCGGCCATCGGCGAAGTGGTCACGCCCGAGGAACTGGGTGGCGCCGAAGTCCACACGCGCGTCTCCGGAGTGGCCGACCACTACGCCCTCGACGATTCCCACGCTCTGTCGCTCGTGCGCCGCATCGTCGCTGGCTTGAACTACCGGAAAAACGTATCGCTCGAAGTGCGCGAGCCGCGCGAGCCGGCCTATCCGGCCGAAGAGCTATACGGCGTAATCCCCGCCGATGCACGCAAACCCTATGACGTGCGCGAGCTCATCGCCCGCATGGTCGACGGCTCGGAGCTCGACGAGTTCAAGCAGAACTACGGCACCACGCTTGTCACTGGGTTCGCGCACCTCCATGGCTATCCCGTGGCGATCCTCGCCAACAACGGCATCCTCTTCTCCGAGTCATCGCTCAAGGCGACCCACTTCATCGAGCTCGCGTGCCAGCGGCGCATTCCGCTCCTCTTTCTGCAGAACATCACCGGCTACATGGTCGGAAAGAAGTACGAAGCGGGCGGCATCGCGAAGGACGGCGCGAAGATGGTGACGGCAGTGGCGACGGCGCGAGTGCCGAAATTCACCATGATCGTGGGCGGCTCCTTCGGCGCCGGTAATTACGGCATGTGCGGGCGCGCGTATTCGCCACGCTTCCTGTGGATGTGGCCGAACGCGCGCATCTCCATCATGGGCGGCGAGCAGGCCGCCTCGGTTCTCGCCACCGTGAAAGGCGACTTCGCTTCGAAGGACGCGGAAGAGTCGTTCAAGAAGCCCATCCGTGAGCAATACGAGCGGCAAGGACATCCTTATTACGCCAGCGCGCGGCTCTGGGATGACGGGGTGGTGGACCCCGCCGACTCGCGCCGCTTGCTCGGTCTCGCAATATCGGCATCGCTCAACGCGCCGATCGAAGACACCAGATTCGGTGTCTTCCGCATGTGATGAGCGAGCACCGCGCCGTCGTCGCGTGGCAGCGAGCGGGCGAATTCCGTTACGGCAGCTACTCGCGCTGCCATGTGCTGCGCTTCGATGACATCGTCGTCGCCGGAACCGCCGCGCCGGGAAACGTTCCGGCGAACACCGGGGGTCCAGGTGTCGACCCAGAGCAAGCGTTCGTCGGCGCGCTCTCGGCTTGCCACATGCTGTGGTTTCTGCACCTCGCCTGCCAGAAAGGCTGGACGGTCGAGCGCTATGTCGACGACGCGGTGGGCGTCCTCGACAAGACGTGGATGTCGCGGGTCACGTTGAGACCCCAGGTCACGTTCTCCGGAACGGCTCCAGAGGAAGGCGAATTCCTGGCGTTGCACCACCGCGCGCACGAGAAGTGTTTCATCGCGAACTCCGTGAAAACCGACGTCCGGGTCGAGCCATGCTTGAAGTAACGCGCCAGGACGGCGTCGCGCGCGTGACGCTGAACCGCCCGGAGCTTCGCAATGCCTTCGACGACGCGCTGATCGGCAAGCTGTCGCAGGCGTTCGCCGAACTCGCCGTTGACCGTTCGGTTCGCATGATCGTGCTGGCCGGCAACGGTCCGGCGTTTTGCGCCGGCGCCGATCTCAACTGGATGAAGCGCATGGCCGGCTACAGCTACGAGGAGAACCTCGCCGATGCCAAGGGGCTCGCCGACATGCTGGCGGCGCTCGACCGCCTGCCGAAGCCAACCATTGCAAGGGTGCACGGCCCCGTGTTCGCCGGCGGGACCGGCCTCGTCGCGGCCTGCGATATCGCGGTCGGCACGCCGGAAGCGAAGTTTTGCCTCTCCGAGGCAAAGCTCGGGCTCTCGCCGGCGACGATCAGTCCTTATGTCATTCGCGCCATGGGCGAGCGCCTGGCGCGGCGCTACTTCCTGACCGCCGAGGTGTTCGACGCGCAGGAGGCGTACCGCATCGGCATGCTCTCGCTCCTGGTTCCCGCAGGCGAGCTCGATGCGGCGGTCGCCGAGCTGGTGAAGCACCTGCTCGCCGGCGGGCCGGAGTCGCACGCGAAGATCAAGGCGCTCATCCGCGATGTCGCCGGCCGACGGCCCGACGACGCGATCGCCGCCGAAACGGCAAAGCGCATCGCCGAGATCCGCGGCTCGGCCGAAGGCCGCGAAGGCATCGCCGCCTTCCTCGAAAAGCGCAAAGCTTCCTGGTGTTCGCCAAGATCCTGATCGCCAACCGCGGCGAGATCGCGTGCCGCGTCGCGCGCACGGCTCGCCGGCTCGGCATCGCGACGGTCGCCGTCTACGCCGATGCCGATCGCGCCGCGCTCCACGTGCGAAGCGCCGACGAGGCGCGCCGCATCGAGAACTATCTCGATATCGCCGCCGTCATTGCGGCTGCCCGTGCCACGCGGACGCAGGCGATCCACCCCGGCTACGGCTTCCTCTCGGAAAACGCCGAGTTCGCCGCCGCGTGCCGCGCGGCGGGCATCGTGTTCGTCGGCCCGACGCCGGAAGCGATCGCCGCAATGGGCGACAAGGCAGCGGCGAAGCAGCTCATGGAGAAAGCCCGCGTGCCGCTCGTTCCGGGCTATCACGGCGAAAAGCAGGACGCGGCGTTCCTCGAAAAGGAAGCGCAGCGCATCGGCTTTCCCGTGCTCATCAAGCCCTCGGCCGGCGGCGGCGGCAAAGGCATGCGGGCGGTGCACGACCGGCCATCGTTCGCCGCGGCTCTGGAGGCATCGAAGCGCGAAGCGAAATCAGCTTTCGGCGATGATCGCGTGCTGATCGAGCGCTACCTCGAGCGGCCGCGCCACATCGAGATGCAGGTCTTCGGCGACACGCACGGCAACGTCGTGCATCTTTTCGAGCGCGACTGCTCGGTGCAACGCCGCCATCAGAAGGTAATCGAGGAAGCACCCGCGCCGAACTTCCTCAGGCGCCGCGAAATGGCCGCAGCGGCGATCGCGGCGGCGAAAGCGATCCAATACACCGGCGCCGGCACGGTGGAATTCATCGCCGAGCAGGACGGCACGTTCTATTTCATGGAAATGAACACCCGCCTGCAGGTCGAGCATCCGGTCACCGAGATGATCACCGGCCTCGACCTCGTGGAATGGCAGCTGCGCGTCGCGGCCGGCGAGCGACTTCCGCTGCTTCAAGACGAAGTGCCGATCCGCGGACATGCCATCGAAGCGCGCATCTATGCAGAGGATGCCGAGCGTAATTTTTTGCCGGCAACCGGTCGCGTGGCGCATTTGCGCTTCCCGGATGAGAGCGACCACATCCGCATCGATACCGGCGTGCAGGAGGGCACCGAAATCACGCCGTGGTACGACCCGATGATCGCGAAGCTCGTGGTGCGCGGCGCCGACCGCGCGCGTGCCCTCGCTCGCATGCGGCAGGCGCTCGCCGAAGTCGAGATCGCCGGCGTTACGACCAACGTGCGGTTCTTGTGCGCGGTGGTTTCGAGCCGAGCGTTCGGCGCCGCCGAGCTCGATACCGGCCTCATCGAGCGCAACCGGGAAACGCTTTTCAACCGAAAGCCGATCCCATACGAGCTGCTCGCCGCTGCCGCGCTCGCCGAGCTCTTCGAGGAAGAGCGCACGGCGCGCGACCGCGCCGCCGCCTCGGGCGACCCCTACTCGCCGTGGCACCGGGTCGACGGCTGGCGGCTCAACGAGGAATCGCACCACGATCTCGTGTTCAGCGACGGCGATATCACACATACCGTGCGGTTGCTGTTCTTCGAAAGCGGGCTGCGCGTCGCGATCGATGGAAAAGCGCACGCGCTGTCCGGCGCCCGCCTGCCGGACGGCCAGCTCATGGTGTATCTGGACGACCGCGCGTTCCATGCGCGCGCGGTGCGCGAGGCCCGCGACTGGCATGTCTTCTGCGAAGGCGAGCACCGACGCCTCTGCCTCAAAGAGGAGCTGCCCGGCGGGGACACCGACAGCGCGAGCGGGTCGCTTGCCGCGCCCATGCCCGGCAAGGTGATCAAAGTGATCACCGAAGCCGGTGCGAAAGTGTCGAAGGGCCAGGCGCTTCTCATCCTGGAGGCCATGAAGATGGAGCACACCATCACCGCCCCGGCCGACGGTGTGGTGAAGGAAGTGCATTACCGCGCGGGCGAGCAGGTGCTCGAAGGCGCGGAGCTCATCTCTTTGGAGCCCAATGAAAATCCCTGATGCGGTCCGGTTGGTGGAAGTCGGCCCGCGTGACGGCCTGCAGAACGAGAAGGCCGAGGTGCCGACTGCGGTGAAGCTCGAGCTCATCGAACGCCTCGCCGACGCCGGGCTGCCCGCCGTGGAAGCGACAGCTTTCGTGTCGCCGAAGTGGGTGCCGCAGATGGCCGACCACACCGAGGTGCTTGAGCGCATCCGGCGCAAGCCGGGCGTCTCCTACCCGGTTCTCACGCCGAACCTCAAGGGATTCGAAGCCGCGCGCGCCGCCGGCGCGACCGAGGTCGCGATCTTCGGCGCGGCCTCGGAGTCCTTCTCGAAGAAGAACATCAACTGCTCGATCGCGGAATCGCTCGAGCGGTTTCAACCGGTCGC
>JAICPQ010000279.1 GCA_025929745.1 Burkholderiales bacterium
GAGCCGTCGTGCTTGCGGTGCTCGTAGTACAGCGACTCTTCCTGGATCTTGCCGCGCTGATACCCGGTCTCCATCGCGCCGAGCACCCCGCCGCGGCTCGAGATCGCCTCGAACTCCTTCAGCACCGCTTCCTCGACGAGCTCGGTCAGCGCCTCGATGATGAACGAACCCTGGTTCGGGTTCTCGTTCTTCGCGAGGCCCCATTCCTTATTGATGATGAGCTGGATCGCCATGGCGCGGCGCACCGAATCCTCGGTGGGCGTGGTGATCGCCTCATCGTAGGCGTTCGTATGCAGCGAGTTGGTGTTGTCGTAGGAAGAAATCAGCGCTTGCAGCGTGGTGCGGATGTCGTTGAATGCGATCTCCTGGGCGTGCAGTGAACGCCCGGACGTCTGCGAATGGAATTTGAGCTTCTGGCTGCGCTCATTGCCGCCGTAGCGTTCGCGCATGGCCACTGCCCAGATGCGGCGCGCCACGCGCCCGAGCACGGCGTACTCGGGGTCCATCCCATAGGAAAAGAAGAACGAGAGGTTCGGTGCGAAATCGTCGATCTTCATGCCGCGCGCGAGATACGCCTCGACGAAGGTAAAGCCGTTGGCAAGCGTGAAGGCGAGCTGCGAGATCGGATTCGCACCGGCTTCGGCGATGTGATAGCCCGAGATGGATACGGAATAAAAGTTCTTCACCTTGTTCTCGATGAAGTACTCCTGGATATCGCCCATCACCTTCAGCGAAAAGTCGGTGGAGAAGATGCAGGTGTTCTGGCCCTGGTCCTCCTTCAGGATGTCGGCCTGCACCGTGCCGCGCACCGCCGAAAGCGTTTTCGCCTTGATGGCGGCAAGTTCGGCCTCGGTCGGTTTTCGGCCCAGCTTTTCCACCTGCTGGTCAATCGCGGTGTTGAAGAACATCGCGAGAATGGTTGGCGCCGGACCGTTGATCGTCATGGACACGGAGGTGGACGGATCGCACAAGTCGAAGCCTGAATAGAGCACCTTCATGTCGTCGAGCGTGGCGATCGAGACGCCGCTGTTGCCGACCTTGCCGTAGATGTCCGGCCGCTCGTCGGGGTCGAAGCCGTAAAGCGTCACCGAATCGAAAGCGGTCGAGAGCCGCTTCGCCGGCATGTCCTTTGACAGGTAGTGGAAGCGCCGGTTGGTGCGGAAGGCGTCGCCCTCTCCGGCGAACATGCGCGTCGGATCCTCGTTCTCGCGCTTGAAGTGGAACACGCCCGCGGTATACGGAAACTCGCCCGGCAGATTCTCCCGCATGCGCCAGCGCAGAAGCTCGCCGTGGTCCTGATAGGCCGGCAGCGCCACCTTCGGGACTTTGGTGCCGGAGAGCGACGTGTACGTGAGCCGGGTGCGCACTTCCTTGTTACGTACGTTGACCACCTGCTCATCGCCGGCGTACGCCTTCACCACCTGAGGCCAGCTCTCGAGGAGCTTCTTCGCCTCCGGCTGAAGCTGCCGCGCCTCCAGCTCCTTCTCCAGCTCGGGCAGCTCCTTCCGCAGCATGCCGCGCACGGCAAGCAGCTGCTGGCGCTCGCGCGCAATGCGCGTTTGCTCGTCGACGCGCTGGTGGTAGCCGCGCACCGCCTCGGCGATCTCCGCGAGATAGCGGCTGCGCTTCGGTGGCACCACGACGTGCACTGCGGAAGACACCTTACTTGCGCGCCTGGGCAGCCGTCCGGCGTTGAAGCCGAGCTTCTCCGCGACCGCGTGATAGAGCGCCGTGACGCCGTCGTCGTTGAAGCGCGCCGCGATGGTGCCGAACACCGGCATGTCCTCGGGCGACGCGCGAAACGCCTGGCGGTTTCGCTGCACCTGCTTGCGCACGTCGCGCAACGCATCCTCCGCGCCGCGCCGGTCGAACTTGTTGATCGCCACGAAATCGGCGAAGTCCAGCATGTCGATTTTCTCGAGCTGGCTCGCGGCGCCGAACTCCGGCGTCATCACATAGAGCGACGCATTGACGTGCGGCACGATGGCGGCGTCGCCCTGCCCAATGCCAGCCGTCTCGACGATCACGAGGCCGTAGCCATGCGCCTTGCACGCGGCGATGGCGTCGCCGAGCGCCGCTGAGAGCTCGCTCCCGGTCTCGCGCGTCGCGAGCGAGCGCATGAATACGTTCGGGCCGTGAATCGCGTTCATGCGGATGCGGTCGCCGAGCAGCGCACCGCCGGTCTTGCGACGCGTCGGATCAACGGAAAGCACCGCGATCTTGAGCGCGTCGCCCTGATCCAGGCGGAAACGCCGCACGAGCTCATCGGTGAGCGAGCTCTTCCCCGCGCCGCCGGTTCCGGTGATGCCGAGGACCGGGACGGATCCGGTTTTTTCCTTCAGCGAAAACCGTCCCAGCTCCAGCGCCGTGATCATCTGCGCCAGCGTCTTCGGCTCCTTGCGCGCCGGATCAAAATCGCTACGCGCGAGCATGTCGTTGATCATGCCCTGCAGCCCCATGCGCTGCCCGTCCTCGGGCGAGTAGATGCGCGCAACGCCGTAGTCCTGCAGCTCCTTGATCTCGGCGGGCACGATGACCCCGCCGCCGCCGCCGAACACCTTGATGTGTCCGCCGTCGTTCGCGCGCAAGAGATCCAGCATGTACTTGAAGTACTCGAGGTGCCCGCCCTGATACGACGACACCGCGATGC
>JAICPQ010000192.1 GCA_025929745.1 Burkholderiales bacterium
CCACCGCGAGCGCGCCGAGCGTGTTGCCGTGATACGACTGACGCCGGCCGATCACATGCGCGCGCTGCGGCTCGCCTTTCTCCACGAAATACTGGCGCGCGAGCTTGAGCGCGGCCTCGATCGCTTCCGAGCCGCCCGAAACGAAGTAAACCTTGTCGAACGACTTCGGCGCGCGCGCGATGAGCGCGTCGGCAAGCTCTTCCATCGGCTCGTTGGTGAAGAACGAGGTGTGCGCGAAGGGCAACTTCTCGAGCTGGCGCCGGATCGCCTGGATCACCGCGGCATCGGAGTGACCGAGGCAAGAGACCGCGGCGCCGCCCGAAGCATCGAGATAGCGCTTACCGTCCCGGTCGATGAGATAAGCACCCTCGCCGCGCACCGCCACTCGATACGTCAGGCGCGGATCGCGGTGGAAGACGTGCGTCACGGCGTCAAACATAGCATGTATGGCAGTAAGATTGCCTCCGCACGAGTTTCTAACGTCCATTTCCCCAGGAGGAGTGATGTTCAGAATCCTTGCAGTCGCGGCGGCCGCAGCGCTGTTGAGCGGCGCAGCAACGGCACAGAACAAGATCAAGTACGCGCTCGGCGACGTCGTCGGCATCGACGACCTGCCGCTGCTCGTCGCCGCGGAGCGCTCGAAAAAGCGCGGCGTCGAGGTCGAGATCACGCCGTTCAAGAACGAGGACATTGCCACGCAGGCGGTGATCAACGGCCAGGCCGACATCGGCCAGGGCACGCCGTACGCGGCGATCGAGAAGGTGAATGTGCCGATCCGCTTCTTCGTGCAGCTTTGGTCGCTGCAGTTTTTCCCGGTGGTGGCGAACGAGCACTACAAGAGCTGGAAGGACCTCGACGGCCAGGAGATCGCCGTGCAGGGCCGCGGCTCGGGCACCGAGGCGATCATGCTGCTCATGGCGAAGCAGCATGGCATCAAGTACAAGAACGTGAGCTACGTTCCCGGCTCGCAGGTGCGTGCGCTCGCGCTGATCAAAGGCAACATCCGCGCCTCGATCCTCGACGCGACGAACAAGAACTTCCTGATGCGCGAGGCGCCCGGCAAGTTCACCATCCTGCCGCTCGGTGAGATCAAGGCGAGCGACGAGTCGCTGTTCGCGCGGCTGGAGTACCTGCAGAAGAACCAGGCTGCGGTGCAGGTGTTCGTCGAGGAGCTGGTGCGCGTCAATCGCGAGATCAACAAGAACCCGATGTCGATCGTCGAAGAGCGCAAGAAACTCGGCTTGTTGAAAGACCTCCCCGCGAAGCTCGAGGAGGAGCTGCCAACGTACTTCAAGGAAGGCGTCGCCGGCGGCATCTTCCCGAACGACGGCGGCGCCGAGAACGCGGCCAAGACCGACCTGGAGTTCTTCGCGCTCTCGGGCTCGATCAAGAAAGAGAACCCGAAGGTCGACGACTACTGGCACCTCGCTCCGCTCAAGGCAGCTCTGTCCAGGCTGAAGTAGCGCTTTGCGGGGCTGGCAGCTAGCGTCGTTCGCGCTCTTCTTCGGATTGTGGGAGCTGGCCGGCCGCTGGCCGGTCAGCGCCGCCTTTCCGCCGTTCAGCGCGGCTTTCCTCGCGCTCGTGGAGATGCTGCGCGACGGCAGCCTGCTCAAGGCCTACCTGATCACGCTGCAGCCGCTCGCGCTCGGCATCGTGCTCTGCGCCGTGGCGGGCATCGGCTTCGGCATCGGCATGGGGCTTTCGCGCTCGGTGGAGTGGCTGTCGCTGCCGATCTTCATCATCCTGCAGGCCGCGCCGATGGCGGCGATCATCCCGCTCATCACCTACATCTACGGCATCGGCCTAACTTCGAAGGTGCTTGCGGTGATCATGCTCGCGGCGCCGGTGATCGTGATGAATTCGTACAAGGGCATCCGCAACACGCCGCCTTCGCTACTGCAGATGTGCCGCTCTTTCCAAGGCACGCGGCGCCAGGAAGTCATGAAGATCGTGCTGCCCCATGCGGCGGGCCTCATTTTCACCGGCCTGCGGCTCGGCCTCGCCATGGGCTTCATCGGCATCGTCATCGCCGAGCTCCTGATCACGCCCACCGGCATCGGCGACCTCATCACCTACAACAGCTCGGTCGCCGACTATCCGAAAATGTTCGCGGCCATCGCGTCGATCGTCGCGCTCGCGGCGATCGCGCTCTACCTTCTCGAGCGCCTCGAGCGCAGATGGTTTCCATGATCGTCGAAGTCAAAGGCGTGCGCAAAACCTACGACAGCGGCGTGGAAGCGCTGCGCGACGTCGACCTGTCGTTCCCGAAGGGCCAGCTCTCCACGCTGCTCGGCCCGAGCGGCTGCGGCAAGACCACGCTCCTCAAGATCATCGCGGGCCTGATTCCGAAGAACGGCGGCGAAGTCCTGGTGAACGGCAAGGCGGTGCACGGCCCGGGACCCGAGCGGGCGTTCGTCTTTCAGGATTTCGCGCTGCTGCCGTGGGCAGACGTGCTGAGGAACGTGGGCTTCGGCCTGGAGCTGCGCGGAGTAGAAAGAAAAGAACGAGACGAGGTTGCGCGAAAGTACATCGCCGAGGTGGGCTTGAAGGGTTTCGAGCACCGCTACCCTGCGCAGCTCTCCGGCGGCATGCGCCAGCGCGTGGGGCTCGCGCGCGCGCTCACCGTCGACGCGGACATCATCCTCATGGACGAGCCGTTCTCCTCGGTGGACGAGCAGACGCGGCGCAAGTTCCAGGAGGATCTCCTCGACCTCCTGCGCCACCATCAGAAAACGGTGATCTTCGTGACGCACTCGATCGAGGAGGCCGCGTATCTCTCCGACCAGATCGCGCTACTCTCGCCGCGTCCAGGGCGCGTGTCGAAGATTGTGCGCCCGGCAGTCGATCGCTCGAAGAGTCCGGACGAGATCCGCCGCGACCGCGGCTACCTCGACACCGTCGACGAGATCTGGGGGATCCTCCGGCAATACGTATGAGGATGCTTCTTTCCCTTGTCGTCTGGTTCGCGCTCTGGGAGATCGTCGGCCAGATGAAGTTCTCGAGCATCGTGCCGCCGTTCAGCGCGGTTATCGAGGCCGGTATCGAGATCCTGCCCACCGAGAAATTCGCCAAAGCCGCGATCATCTCGCTGCGCTCTTTCGGCCTCGGCATGGCGCTCGCGCTCGCGATCGGCATTCCGCTCGGCGTCGCCATGGCGCGCGTCAAGGGCGTCGGCCGGCTGCTCGGCATGTGGGTCAACATCTTCGTGAGCGCGCCGATTTCGGCGCTGGTGCCGATCCTCATGGCGGTGATCGGCATTGGTGAGACGACTGTCGTCGTCACGGTGTTCCTCTTCGCCGTCTTCGTCATTACGCTCGACACCCAGGTCGGCATCACGCACGCCGACCGCTCGCTTGTCGAGATGGCGCGCTCCTTCGGCGCAACGCGGCGCCAGCTCTACTCGAAGGTCCTGCTTCTGAGCGCGCTCCCGGAGATCCTCGCCGGTGTGCGGCTCGGCGCAATCCGCGGCGTGAAAGGCGTGGTCATCGGCCAGCTCCTCGTCGCCATCATCGGCGTGGGCGAGCTCTTCGAGACCTACTCCAACAACTTCCTCATGGAAGAGTTCTGGGCGCTCGTCCTCATCGTATTCCTCTTCGCCTTCGCCGTGTCCGAGGCGATCGCCTACCTCGAGCGCCGCGTCGAGTACTACGCCGCCGCCCGCTAATACCAACCCGAATTCGGGGTCAGGGTCCTAATTCTGTTCGCGCACAATTCGCACCCTGACCCCGAATTAGGGTTGGTATGAGGCGAAGAAGTCGCCTATATCCCGGGCAAGGGCTTCGGGCTGTTCCAAGGCAGCGAAGTGGCCGCCCTTCTCCATCGCGGTCCAGCGCTGGATGTTGGTGTAATACTTCTCCGCCACCGCGCGCGGCGGGCGCAGGATTTCCTTCGGGAAAGCGGCATAGGCGGTCGGCACGGTGATCGGGAACGGCACGGGCCATGGACCGTGAGTGCGCGCGTAGTAGGTCCAGAACGAGGAGCCGATGGCGCCGGTGAACCAGTAGAGCGAGATGTTGGCGAGCATGTCGTCGCGCGCGATCGCGCTCTCGATCGTGCCGTCGTTGTCGGTCCAGGCGTGAAACTTCTCGGCGATCCACGCCGCGAGCCCGGCTGGCGAGTCGGTGAGGCTGTAGGCGAGCGTCTGCGGGCGCGTGCCTTGGATGATCGAGTACGCGGAGCGCTCCTTTACCCAGTCGGCGAGCTGCGCCTGCCAATCCGCGTCGGCGGCGGTGGTGTCGCGCGGCACCGTCAGGTAATTGAGGTGCAGGCCGGTAAACAGCTCAGGACGCGTAGCGGCCATGCGCGAGGTGATGAACGCGCCCCAGTCGCCGCCCTGGGTGCCGAAGCGCTTGTAACCGAGCACCTCGGTCATCAGCTTCGTGAAGGTGCTGGCGATGTCTTCGACGCCGAAACGCTTTTGTCCCGGCGCAAAGGAAAGCGTGTAGCCCGGCAGCGAGGGCGCGACGACGTCGAAGCGCTCCGCGAGGCGCGGGATCAGGCCGAGGAACTCGACGATCGAGCCCGGCCAGCCGTGTACCAGCAGCAATGGCATGGCATCCGGGCTCGCCGAGCGCTGATGGATGAAGTGCACCTCGACGCCGTCGATGGGCACCTTGAACTGCGGGAAGGCGTTGATACGCGCCTCCTGCGCGCGCCAGTCGAAGCGGCTCCTCCAATATTCAAGGAGCTCCCTCATGTAAGAAAGGCTCGCACCGGTCTTCCAAGCCGGACCGGGCGCCTCGTCGGGCAGGCGTGTGCGGGCCAGCCGTTCGCGCAGCTCCGCCAGCGCCGTGTCCGGGACCTGCAACCGAAACGGCTTCATTCCAGCTTCGCGCCGCTCTCCTTGACGAGCTTCGCCCACTTGTTGAGATCGGCGTGCATGAAGCGCCGGAACTCCTCGGGCGAGCTGCCCACGGGCTCCGAGCCGTCGGATTCGATGCGGCTCTTCACGTCGGGCTGATTGAGGATCTTCACAAGCTCGCCGTGCAGCTTCTGCACGAGCGGCTGCGGCATGTTCGCCGGTCCGATTACACCGTACCAGCCGACCACTTCGAATCCAGGCAGCACCTCTGCCATTGCCGGTAATTCAGGATTCGACGGAAGCCGCTTCGGGGTGGTAACCGCTATGGCGCGTAAACGCCCGGCGCGCACCTGGACCTGCGAGCCCTGCAGGCCGGAGAAGTTGAAGTGGTACTGGCCGGCAATGAGGTCGGCCATCGCGGGTCCGGCGCC
>JAICPQ010000214.1 GCA_025929745.1 Burkholderiales bacterium
AAGCCACGTTCCCGATGCGGCGTTTTCCTATTTCAACTTTCCGCCAATTGTCTTAGACCAGGCGGCGAGACTTCGTGACTGCTCCTCGATGGCGGCGGCGAACTCCGCCGGCGAGCCCGGGTTGACGATCTGCCCCGTGGCGGTCATGCGCTCAGCCACCGTGGGATCCGACAGGTGCTTCCTTATGTCCGCGGCGATGCGCTCGCGCGCCGCGTCGCTGAGCCCGCTTGAGCGTGCCGCGATCAAGCCGACCAGCCCGTCGAGCTCGAGCTGCGGGAAGCCGGCTTCCGCGACCGTCGGCAGCTCGACGCCCGGCGCGCGCGTGCGGTTCTGTACCGCGAGCGGGCGAATCCGACCAGCCTGGATCTGACCGCGCACGATGACGTAGGCGGCGGAGTAGAGCTGAATGCGGCCTTCGCTGAGATCGTTCTGCGCGCTTACCGCGTCCTTGTATGTGACGCGCGTCATCTCGAGGCCTGCCGTCCTGAGATACGCGGCCATCATGATGTCGTAGACCTGCGTGACCGATGCGTAATTGAGCTTGCCCGGCTCCTCGCGCACCAGCTGCATTAGCTCCTTCAGCGTCTGCACCTTGAGCGAGGCCGGCGCCGCCAGCACGACCACGGTGTTGGAGATGCGCGCCACCGGCACCAGCTCGTTGCGGTCGTAGGGCACCTTGTCCAGCGTGTACGGATGGCCGACGAAGGAGCCCGACGGCCCATAGAGCAGCGTGTGATCGTCTTTCGCGCCGATGACGGCGTTGATGGCGAGCACGGCGTCGGCGCCCGGGCGGTTCTCCACGACGACCGGCTGGGCCCAGTCCTTCGAAAGCCGCTCGGCGAGCATGCGGCCCGTGACGTCGGCGCCCGATCCCGGTCCGAGCGGGACGATGAACTTCACCGGGCGGCTCGGCCACGACTGCGCCTGCGCTGCGAGCGGCAGCACCAACACTACGAGCAGAGAAAACCATTTTTTCATCACACGATCCTCCTCGTTCTAATTGTAGACAGAGATCTCCACGAGATTCAGATCCGGATCGCGCACGTATACCGAGCGAATGCGCCCGCGCGCCCCCGTCTTCGCGACCGGCCCTTCCAAGATGGGTATAACGTGCGCCTCGAGCTTCCGGATGACCTCCTCGAGGCTCACCGAGGCGATGAAACACAGATCCAGCGATCCGGGCACGGCGACGTGCGCGCGAGGCATGAACTCGCGCCCCCACTCATGCAGGTTGATTTTCTGCGCGCCGAAGGACAGCGCAAGCCGCTCCTCGGTCGGAGTGCGGAAGCGCACGAGCTCCATGCCGAGCACCTCGGTGTAGAAGCGGATGCAGGCGTCCTTGTCGCGCGTGGTGAGCACGATGTGGTCGATGCGATCGATCATATGACTCTGCTTTTCCTGAGCTCGGCAATCTCCCCGGCGGAATAACCCGCTTCGGCGAGCACGAGGTCGGTGTGCTCGCCGAGCTTCGGCGCGGGCGCGCGGATCGCGCCGGGCGTGGCGGAGAGCTTGGGCACGATGCCCGGCACCTTGAGCGGCGCGCCGTCGCCGGCCATGACGTTTTCGATCATGCCGCGCGCGGCGTAGTGCGGGTCGCCCGCGATGTCGGCCGCGCTGTAGATGCGGCCCGCCGGCACCTCGGCCTTTTCCATCTCGCGGAGCACTTCCTCTAGCGTGCGCTTCGCCGTCCAGGCGCCGATGGCGTCGTCGATGCGCTGCATCTGCGCGGCGCGGCCGTCGTTACGCGCGAGCGCCGGATCATCGCGCAGGTCGGCACGGTCGATCGCGGTCATGAGCCGGTTGAAGAGACTGTCGGCGTTGCCGGCGATGAGAACGTACGAGCCGTCCTTGCAGGGATACAGGTTGGAGGGCGCGATGCCGGGAAGCGTGCTTCCTGAGCGCTCGCGCACGTAGCCGTCGCCGTCGTAGTCGGGAAGGAGGCTCTCCATGCAATTGAACATCGCCTCGTACAGCGCGACGTCGACCACTTGCCCCTTGCCGGCGCGCAGCGCCATCAGCGCGCCGATCACGGCGTGCAGCGAAGCGATGGTGTCGCCGATGGAGAGGTTCGGCCGCACCGGCGGCCGATCGGGGAAGCCGGTGACGTAGCGAAAGCCGGCCATGCCTTCAGCGATGGCCGCGAATCCCGGACGCTCGCTATACGGACCGCTCTGACCGTAGCCCGAAATGCGCACCAGCACGAGCTTGGGGTTCTCGCGCGAGAGCGCTTCCCAGCCGAGGTTCCATTTCTCGAGCGCGCCCGGACGGAAGTTCTCGACCACGATGTGGCACGACCGCGCCAGTCGCCGCACGATCTCCTGCCCCTCGGCGCGCCGCAGGTCGCAGGTCAGCGAGCGCTTGTTGCGCGACTGCACCTGCCACCAGAGCGATACGCCGTTTCGCATGCGGCGCCAGCGCCGCAGCGGGTCGCCTTCGCCCGGCGGCTCGATCTTGATCACCTCGGCGCCGAAGTCGCCGAGCGTCTTGCCGACGAACGGGCCGGCGATCAGAGTGCCGAGCTCCAGCACGCGAATGCCGGCGAGCGGCCCGCTCATTTCTTCTTCAAGAGGCGCAGCGGGTTGTATTCGAGTACCACCTCGTCGCGCTGGTTCTTCACCTGATTGCGGAAGCGCACGAGGCCGCGCTCGCCTTTCGAGGCGAGGCGCCGCTCTGCCACCTCGCATTCGACATGGATCGTGTCGCCGACGACCGTCGGGCCCTTGATGTCGATGGTGGCGTTCAGGAACGCAAGACCCGTGTCCTGCATTGTCGGCAGGAGCAATCCTTCGGCGAAGGAGTAAACCAGCGCGCCCGGCACGAGGCGCCGGCCATCGGGCGCGGCGACGGCGAAGAGCTCCTCGGTGAGCCAGGTGACGTTGACGAAGGCGGCGAGATCGGCCTCCTGGATGGTGCGGCGGTGCGTGCGGAAGCAAAAACCGACATCGAGCTCGTCGTAGGTGAAACCGCGGCCGACGATTTTCACTGTGGCATTCTAGCGAACCATGACCGACTCGCTTGGCCATCGCGCGAAATTCGCGGTGCTCGCGCCGTCCACGAACACCTCGGTGCAGCCGGAGTTCGACGCCATGCGTCCGTGGGGCGTGACCAACCACCACTCGCGTCTCATCATTCCCGACGTACGCGTCATCGACGATCGCTCCTTCATGGCGATGATGGACGCGATCCGCGGCGCGCTATTTCCGGCGCTCGAAGCGGCGCTCACCTGCGATCCGGATTACGTGGTGCTCGGCATGTCGGCCGAAACATTCTGGGACGGGCTCAAGGGCTCCGCGCAGCTGAAAAGGAAACTGTCAAGAATCGCGAAACGCGGCGTCGCCATGGGCTCCGATTCCTGCCGGGCGGCATTGCGCGCGTACGGGCGAGGCATCCGGCGCCTTGGCGTGATCACGCCGTACATGCCGGTCGGCGACCGGCAGGTGCGGCGCTTCTTCAGCGAGTCGGGCTACGAAGTGGTCAATCTCTTGGGGCTGAAATGCCGCAGCCCGGTGCTGATCGCGCACGAGTCAAAGGAACGGCTGCGCGACGCGATCCTGCGCGTAAACCGTGGACGAGTCGATGCGATCGTGCAGGTCGGCACCAATCTCGCCATGGCCGAACTCGCCGCGACGGCCGAGTTCTGGCTCGGCAAACCGGTGATCGCCATCAATACGGCGACTTATTGGTACGCCCTGCGCGACTACGGCATTAAGGACACGATCTACGGCTGGGGATCGCTGCTAGCGGAACACTGAGCGTCGGCAGGCGCTCACGTGATGCGGCTCGAGGATGTGATGGTTGATGATGCCTTCAACGGGGTGGAAACGAACGCATTACTTCTTTCCTCGCGGCAGCGGCTCGCCGTCCTTGCGGTACGCCGGCGGGGCGTAGAAGTTCAGCGTGCGCAGGACGCCGCGCCCGGTGTTGCGGATCTCGTGGCGCTCTTTTTTCTCGATGAGAAGAAGGCTGCCGGCGCCGATCTTGTAGCGCTTGCCGTCCACCTTCGCTTCCCCGTTGCCGGAGAGCACGAAAAGCCACTGATCGGCGCCGCGATGCCGGTTCGTCGAATCGCCTTCGGCGTCGCCGGGTTCGAGCACCATTTCAGCCGCCTGGGAAAAGCGGTTGCCGGGGATTACGCGGAATCCCCGGCCAAACCGCAGCTTCTTGCGAAGCAAGATCCCTGCGACTACTTCGTGCCAGTGCCCGTGCTGCTGCCCGAACCGGAACCGGCGCTGGATCCGCCGCTCGTGCCGATGCCAGTGCTGGGTGAAGTCGAGCTGGTGCTGGGCGAAGTCGGGCTGGTGGTGGTCGAGCCGGACATGCCGCTGCCGCTCGCGCCTGCGCCGGCTGAGCCGGAGCGGCTGTCCTGCAGGCACTTCTCGCGCTCGGCGCCGGTCAATCCGACGCACTTGCTCGGCACATCGGTGGACGCGCCACTCGCCGCCGAGCCGGTGGAGCCGCTCGTGCCCAGGGAACCGCTCGTGCCGGTGGAACCGCTCGTGCCGCCGGCGGATGCGCCGCCGACGCTCGAGCCCGACGTGCCGCTCGCGCCGGTCGAGCCGGAGGATGAGCCGGACGACTGCGCCATCGTTACGGAAGAAAGGGCAAGAAGCGCCGCAGCCGTTGCAGCCGCTAAGGTTTTCAACATCATGATTTGGATCTCCTCGAAAAGGATTGGACGAGTTTGAAA
>JAICPQ010000061.1 GCA_025929745.1 Burkholderiales bacterium
GTGAGCACGCCGGAGCGCACGAGGAAGGTGCCGAGCAGGCTGAGCGCGAAGGCGCTGATCGCCAGGAGCACGGTCCAGCTGCGGAAGCCGCCGCGCTTCTCCGTCACGGCAAGCGAGTGGATGAGCGCAGTGCCGACGAGCCAGGGCATGAACGAGGCGTTCTCGACGGGATCCCAGAACCACCAGCCGCCCCAGCCGAGCTCGTAGTAAGCCCAGCCCGAGCCGAGCGCGATGCCGAGGGTGAGGAACACCCAGGCCACCGTGGTCCACGGGCGCGACCAGCGCGCCCACGCGGCATCGAGCTTGCCGGAAATGAGCGCCGCCACAGCAAAGGCGAACGCCACCGAGAAGCCAACGTATCCCATATAGAGCATCGGCGGGTGCAGCACCATGCCCGGGTCCTGCAGGAGCGGATTGAGGTCGCGCCCATCGGCCGGCGCCGGGAACAGGCGATCGAACGGGTTCGATGTGAACAGCATGAACGCGATGAATCCGGCGCTCATGAGCCCCATCACCGCGAGCACGCGAGCGGTCATGTCCTCCGGCAGATGCGTGCTGAAGATGCTCACCGCGAACATCCATCCGCCGAGCATCAGGCACCAGAGGAGAAACGAGCCCTCGTGCCCGCCCCACACGCCGGAGACCCGGTAATGGAGCGGTAGCGCGCTGTTCGAGTGCATCGCCACGTATTGCACCGAAAAGTCGTTCGCGACGAACGCATAGGTGAGGCAGCCGAACGCGAACGCGACGAGCAGCGCTTGCGCCTGCGCGGCCGCGCGGGCGAGCGCGGCAGCGCCCGGGTTCGCGAGCGGCACCACACCCTGCACCAGCGACACCGCGAGCGCAAGGCAAAGCGCGACCTGACCGAGTTCGGGAATCATTTGAGCTGCAGGGTTTTCTGCGCTTTCTCCACGGCGTGCGCCGCCTCCGGCGGCATGTAGTTCTCGTCGTGCTTCGCCAGTACCTCGCGCGCGCGGAACACGCCGTCGGCGCCGAGCTGTCCCTGCGCAACTACACCCTTGCCTTCGCGGAAGAGGTCGGGCAGCGCGCCGCTGTAGACCACCGGGATGCTCTTCGCCGTATCGGTGACGACGAAGCGCACCTCAATGCCTTCGCGCTTCACGCTGCCGGTCTGCACCATGCCGCCGATGCGGAACGTACGTCCCTGCGGCGCCTCGTTCGCCACGACCTGCGTCGGCGTGAAGAAGAACACCAGGTTCTTCTCGAACGCGCTCAGAACCAGTGCAGTCGCGATGCCGAGCGCCGCGAGGCCGAACGCGATGGCGGCGAGCCGCTTATGTCTTGGCTTCACGCGCCCTCCTGCGCAGCGCTATCACTTCGAGGACCAAGACCAGGGTCGTGACGCCATAGGAACCCCACACATACCAGGCGTAGCCTCCCATGGCCCAGAAGTCGCTCATTCACCGCGCTCCCGGATGATGCAGCGCACGCGCACCATCGAGACCGCGATCGCGTAGAGCCAGAAGGCGAGCGCCATCACGAGCATGCCGGTGAGCATGGTCGCGGCCATGGACGGGGCGCGCGTAAGGCTCACGGAGGCGCCCTGGTGCAGCGTGTTCCACCACTGCACCGAGTAGTAGATGATCGGAACGTTCACCACGCCGACGACGGCGAGCACCGCAGCCGCGCGATCGGCGCGGCGCGGATCGTCGATCGAAGCGCGCAGCGCGATGAAGCCGAGATAGAGGAAAAGCAGGATCAGCTCCGAGGTTAGCCGCGCATCCCAGACCCAGTACGTGCCCCACGTCGGTTTCCCCCACAGCGACCCGGTCCAGAGCGCGATGAAGGTGAAGAGCGCGCCGGTCGGCGCGAGCGCGGCGGCCATCATGCCCGAGAGGCGCGTGTTGAGCGCGAGGCAAAGCGCCGACCAGACCGCCATCACCACGTAGATGAACATGGACATCCACGCCGCGGGCACGTGGATAAAGATGATGCGATAGGCCTCGCCCTGTTGCGCGTCGGTCGGGGCGACGAAGAAGCCGATGTAGAGCCCGCACACCGCCAGCACGGCGGCGCCGAGCGCGGACCAGCGCGCGATGCGTCCGGCGAGCGGATAGAAAGTCTGCGGCGATGCATACCAAAACCATTTCATTCCAGCGATATCCTGAGGGCGGCGGCGATGGCCCACGGGGCGAACGCCGCAGCGAGCACGAGCATCGCGCCCAGCACGAGGAGTTGGCCGCCGCCACCGAGCCCCGCGGCCGCCATCTCGACCGCGCCCGCGCCCATGATGAGAACCGGGACATACAGGGGCAGTACGAGGAGCGACAGCAGCACGCCGCCGCCACGCAAGCCCAGCGTCAGCGCAGCGCCCACGGCGCCCAGGAGGCTCAGCACCGGTGTTCCCACGAGCAATGATAAGGCAAGGATGCCCCACAGCCCCGCGCCGAGATCGTATTGAAGCGCAATGAGCGGCGCGATGGCGACGAGCGGCAGCCCCGCCACCAGCCAATGCGCGAATGCCTTCGCCGCCGCGACCACGCCAAGCGGCGCGGCGCCGAGCAGCATCTGCTCGAGCGTGCCGTCGTCGTAGTCGGCGGCGAAAAGGCGACCGAGCGACAGCATCGACGAGAGCAGCGCCGCAACCCAGATCACGCCGGGCGCGATCGAGCGCAGGAGGTTGGGCTCCGCGCCGATGCCGAGCGGGAAAAGGCTTGCCACGATCACGAAGAAAAGGAGCGCGACGGCGACGTCGCCGCGGCGCCGGAGGGCGAGCAGGAGGTCACGGTAGACCACGCAGCGCGCCGCGGCGAGCATCAGGCGAGCTCCAGCGTCCGCGTGGCGGCGAATCCCGGGTCCTGGTGCGTAGTGAAGACGATGGCTCCGCCTTTCTCGGCATGACCCGATAGGAGCGCGCCGAGGCGCTCGATGCCCTCGGCGTCCAGCGCTGCGAAGGGCTCGTCCAACAGCCACAGCGGCACCCCACCGCTCAACGCAAGCCGGGCCAGCGCGGCGCGGCGCCGCTGGCCCTGCGAGAGACGGCGCACCGGCACGTCGTCCGGCAGCGCGAAGCGCGCAAGCGCGCTTTTCACCGCGTCGCGGCTCGCCGCGACGCCGGCGAGCGTGCACGCGATGGAGAGGTTCTCCTCAGCGGTGAGGTCGCCTTTTACCGCGGGCGCGTGGCCGAGGTAAACGAGCTGTCTTGCGTACTCCTCGCGCAGCGCGGCCACCGGCTCGCCCTTCCAGCGCACGCTGCCGCGGCTCGGTGTCAGAAGTCCGCACAGCACGCGAAGCAGGCTCGTTTTGCCGCTGCCGTTCGCGCCGGAAACGCGTAGGAACTCGCCCGCTCCAAGCCGGAACGAAAGGCGCTCGAACAGCACCCTTCCGCCGCGCTCGCAACGCAGGTCGGCGGCTTCGAGCATTAGTTCAGGTCGAGCGCGTAGCGCTTCAGCGCGGAAAGCGGCACGTACTTAAGCACGTTTTCATGCGTGGCCTCGAGGATTACGCGCGGCGCGCGCCCGGCCTCCCAAGCCTCGATCCAGCGCAGCACGTGCAGGCACCAGCGGTTGCCGGGCGCGAGGCCGCGGAAGCGCAGCTCCGGGCGCGGCGTCACCAGGTCGTTGCCGCGCGAGACGCTGAACTCGAGAAACTCCTTGGTCACGTGTACGCACACGAGGTGCGCGACGCCGTCCTGGTCGTGCGTCGCGCAGCAGCCGTCGCGGAAGTAGCCGGTGAGCGGCGCATAGCTGCACGCGCGCAGCTCGCCGCCGAGGACGTTCTTCTCGTTCATGAATGCGCGGCAATATAGCGCTTCACCGCCGCGGCGTCGGGCTCGATCAGCTTGTAGCGCTGCGGCAGGCGCTCGAGGTTCAGGAATTCCGCCGGGCGCTCGGGATCGCGTCCGAGCGCGTCGCGGATGGTCTTCGCGAACTTCACCGGCTGCGCGGTCTCGAGGCAGATGAGCGCGACGCCGGGCTCGCGGTAGGCGAGCCCCACCTTGACCCCATCCGCGGTGTGCGGATCGATGATGGCGTTGTACCTCTGATAGACGTTCCGGATGGTCGAGATGCGGTCGGCATGCGCGCTCTTGCCGGAGACGAAGCCCGACTGCGCGACGCGCGGCCAATACGGCGAATGCGAGATGTCGAACTCGCCCTCCGCGTCGAGGCGCCGCCACAGATCGCGTACGCGCGCCGCCTCGCGGCCGGTGAGATCGTAGACATAGCGCTCGAAGTTCGACGCCTTGGAGATGTCCATCGACGGGCTCGTTGTATGCAGCACTTCGCGCCGCACGCGATAGCGGCCGGTGCGGAAGAACTCGTGCAGCACCTCGTTTTCGTTGCTCGCCAGAATGAGGCGCTTGATCGGCAACCCCATCGCGCGTGCCACATAGCCGGCGTAGATGTTGCCGAAGTTGCCGGAGGGCACGGCGAACGAAACGCTCTCGTCGTCGCTTTTCGTCGCGGCGAAATAACCCTTGAAGTAATACACCACCTGCGCGGCGACGCGCGCCCAGTTGATGGAGTTCACGGCGCCAATGCGGTGTCGCGCCTTGAACGCCGCGTCGGCGTTTACCGTCTTCACCATGTCCTGGCAGTCGTCGAAAACGCCCTTCACCGCGAGGTTGTGGATGTTCGCGTCCTGCAGCGCGTACATCTGCGCGCTCTGGAATGCGCTCATGCGCTTGTGCGGCGAGAGCATGAAGACGCGGATCGCGCGCTTGCCGCGCATGGCGTACTCGGCCGCCGAGCCGGTATCGCCCGAGGTCGCGCCGAGGATATTCAGCGTCGACCTCTCGCGCTCGAGCGCGGACTCGAAGAGCTCGCCGAGGAGCTGCAGCGCGATGTCCTTGAACGCGAGCGTCGGTCCGTTCGAGAGGCACAGCAGATGCAACCCGGGCTCGAGCGTCTTGAGCGGCGTCACCTCCTCGCCGCCGAAGACGCGCGGGTGGTACGCCCGCTTCACCAGCGTCTCGAGTTCCGGCATGTCGTCGATGAAACACGAAAGGACGCGCAGCGCGAGCTCCGGATAGGTAAGGCCGCGCCAGGCCGCCAGGTCCGCCTTGGGAAACGTTTCGGGCACGTAGAGTCCGCCGTCGGCCGCCAGGCCTTCCAGCAGGATTTCGCTAAAGCGCTTGGGCGCCCCTGCGCCGCGGGTGCTGACGTAACGCACTAGGACCGCTTCTGCTTCTTTTCGAGCTCTTTGAACTTGCGAATCTGCTGCGGCGTCGGCTTCTTGTGCGCGACCTGCTGCTTTTTCGCCTCCGGTTTCTTTTTCTTCGGCGGCTCTTGCGCCGCGAGCCCGGGCGCCATGAGCATCAAAAGCAGCAGCGTGAGGCGCTTCACAGAAGCTGCTCGAGCCGGATGCGCGTGACCGCGCCCACCACCGTCGGCAGTTTTTCGATTCGCGCGATGGCCCGATTCACATCGCGCTCGATGGCGCGGTTGGTCAGAAGCACGATGTCGACCTGCGGCTCGCCCTCGCCGGGCTCCTTCTGCACCATGGCCTCGATCGAGATGCGGCCGTCGGCGAGCGTGCGCGCGATATCCGCCAGCACACCGGGCTTGTCCTGCACGCGCATGCGCAAATAGCACGCCGTCTCGACCTCTTCCATGCCGAGCACGCGCTCGCTGGAGAGCTGGTCGGGCTGGAAGGCGAGGTGCGGCACCCGCTGCTCCGGGTCGGCGGTAATCAGACGCGTGACGTCGACGAGGTCGGCAACCACCGCGCTGGCCGTCGGCTGGCTGCCCGCGCCGGCGCCGTAGTAGAGCGTCGGCCCCACCGCATCGCCCTTCACCAGGATGCCGTTCATCACGCCCTCGACATTCGCGATGAGCCGCCGCGCCGGGACCAGGGTGGGGTGCACCCGCAGCTCGATGCCCTGGTTTGTCTTTTTTGTTATTCCCAATAACTTGATGCGGTAGCCGAGCTCCTCGGCGTAGCGGATATCGGCCTTCGTCAGCTTCTGAATGCCTTCGCGGAAGCACTTCTCGAACTGCATCGGGATGCCGAAGGCGAGCGCCGAAAGGATTGTGAGCTTGTGGGCGGCGTCAACGCCCTCGATATCGAAGGTGGGATCGGCCTCGGCGTAGCCGCGCGCCTGCGCGTCCTTGAGCGCCTCGGCGAACGCGATGCCCTTGTCGCGCATCTCGGAGAGGATGAAGTTGGACGTGCCGTTGATGATGCCGGCGATCCATTCGATGCGATTCGCGGTCAAGCCTTCGCGCACCGCCTTGATGATCGGCACGCCGCCCGCCACCGCGGCCTCGAACGCCACCATCACGCCCTTCTTCTGCGCAGCGGCAAAGATCTCGTTGCCGTGGGTGGCGAGAAGCGCCTTGTTGGCAGTCACCACGTGCTTGCCGTGGCCGATCGCCTCCATGACGAGGTCTTTCGCCACCGTATAGCCGCCGATCAGCTCGACGACGATCTCGACCTCGCTGCCGCGCACCACCTCGAAGGCGTCGGCGACGACCTTTGCCTTCCCCTTGACGATGGAATCGGCCTTCGCGCGATCCTTGTCAGCGACCACGGAAATGCGGATCGCGCGTCCGGCGCGGCGCTGGATCTCGTCGGCGTTCCGGTTCAGCACATCCCACGTGCCGCCGCCGACGATGCCGATGCCGAGCAGGCCGACGTTAATTGGCTTCATTTCGCTTAAGGCGCAGGAGAAGATGGTTCTTGACGTCCGGCCATTCGGCCAGAAGCACGCTGTACATCACGGTATCGCGTACGCTGCCGTCGCGACGCGGCCAGTGGTGGCGGATGACGCCGTCCTTCTTCGCACCGAGCGCCTCGATTGCGCGCTGCGAGCGGAAGTTGAAGTTGTCGGTGCGCAGGCCCACCACTTTGCATCCCAGTTTTTCGAAGCCGTACTCGAAGAGAAGCAGCTTGCACGCGGTATTCACATGCGTGCGCTGGCAGCGCGCCGCGTACCACGTGTAGCCGATCTCCACGCGGTCGGCCACCGCAATGATGTCGTGGTAGCGCGTGGAGCCGACGATTGCGCCGCTCTTCAGCTCGCGCACCGCCCAGGGAAGCATTTCGCCCTTCTCCTGACCGGCAAGCGCGCCGGAGATGTACGCGTGCACCTGCTCGACTTCCGGAACGCTGGTGAAGAAGAGCTCCCAGAGCCTTCCGTCCTTTGCCGCTTCGGCAAGGCCAGCGGCGTGCTCGCGCGTGAGCGGCTCAAGGCGCACGCCGTGGCCCTCGAGCGTCGCCGGCTTCGGGTGGATCAAGCTGCGCCTCTTAAGAGGCCGTCCTTTCTGAACATGTCGCGGATGCCGCGCACCGCCTGGCGCAGGCGATGCTCGTTTTCGATGAGCGCGATGCGCACGTGGTCGTCGCCGTAGTCGCCGAAACCGACGCCGGGCGCGACCGCGATACGCGCGCCCTCGAGCAGGCGCTTGGTGAAGCCGATCGAGCCAAGGCCGGCGTAGAACTCGGGAATCTTCGCCCAGAGATACATCGACGCCTTCGGCACCTCGACCATCCAGCCGATGTCGTGCAGCCCCTTCACCATCACGTCCCTGCGCTTCTGATAGGTCTTGCGCACCTGCTCGACGCAGTCCTGCGCGCCGTCGAGCGCGACGATCGAGGCGACCTGGATCGGGGTGAAGGTGCCGTAGTCGTGGTAGCTCTTGATGCGCGCGAGCGCGTGCACGAGATCCTTGTTGCCGACCATGAAGCCGATGCGCCAGCCCGCCATGTTGTAGCTCTTCGACATGGTGAAGAACTCGACGGCGACCTCACGCGCGCCCGGCACCTGCATGATCGAGGGCGCCTTGTAGTCGTCGAACACGATGTCCGCGTAGGCGAGGTCGTGCACCACGAGAATGTCGTGGCTGCGCGCGAGCGCGATGATGCGCTCGAAAAAACCGAAGTCGACGCACTGAGCGGTGGGGTTGGAGGGAAAACCCAGGATCAACATTCGCGGCTTCGGCGTTAGCTCGCGGATCGCGCGCTCGAGCTCGGCGAAGAAATCGATGCCCGGCGTCATGCGCACCGAACGGATATCGGCGCCCGCGATGATCGCGCCGTAGATATGGATCGGGTACGAAGGATTCGGCACGAGCACCGTGTCGCCACGCTCCAGGCAGGCAAGCATCAGGTGGGCGAGGCCTTCCTTCGAACCAATGGTGACGATCGCTTCGGAGTCGGGATCGAGCTCGACGGCGTAGCGACGGCGATACCAGTCGCAGATCGCCTTGCGCAGGCGCGGAATGCCCTTCGAGACGGAATAGCCGTGCGTGTCCATGCGCTGGGAGGCTTCGACGAGCTTGTCGACGATGTGCTTCGGCGTCGCTCCGTCGGGGTTGCCCATCGACAGATCGATGATGTCGTCGCCGCGCCGGCGCGCCGCCATCTTCAACTCGTTGGTGATGTTGAAGACGTACGGCGGCAGCCGCTTAATCCTTGAAAACTCACGCATTCCCGGATTATAGAGGTTGGCGCGCAGCGAGCGGCTTGTACAATTTCCGGCGTGAAGCTTCACGCCTCCAGCCCAAGCGGCGTCAACACCATCACAGGCTACGGCGAAGGCTACGTCATGGTGAACGGCGCGCGGCGCTCCTCGAGCGTGATCGTGATGCCGGACCGCACCGAGGACTGGTCGGTCACGCGCTTCGATGACCTGCGCGCCGAGGACTTCGCTTTCCTGCGCGAGCTCCAGGCGGAAATCGTGCTGCTCGGCACGGGTCCGCGCCAGCGGTTCCCGCATCCACGCCTCACCGCGGCGCTCGCCAGCGCCGGCATCGGCCTGGAAGTGATGGACGTGCAGGCCGCCTGCCGCACCTACAACATTCTGGTCGCCGAGGAACGCAAGGTCGCCGCGGCGCTCCTTTTCGAATGAGCCTTTTCCCCGGATTCGAAAGCCGCCGCATACGCGCCTCCGGTGCGACCATCAATTTGAAGGTGGGCGGGGACGGCCCGCCCGTGCTTCTCTTGCACGGCTATCCGCAAACGCACGCGATGTGGCACAAGGTCGCGCCGGCGCTCGCGCGCGATTACACGGTGGTCTGCGCGGACCTGCGCGGCTACGGCGAGTCTTCAAAGCCGCGCGGCGTTCCGGGCCATGCGAATTACTCGAAGCGCGCGATGGCGCTCGACATGGTCGAGGTGATGGACGCGCTCGGCTTCGTCCGGTTCCACCTCGTCGGCCACGACCGCGGCGCTCGCGTGGCGCATCGTCTGGCGCGCGACCATGGAAAGCGCGTACGGACGCTGACCGTGCTCGACATCTCGCCGACGCTCAAAATGTACGAGCGCACGACGATGCAGTTCGCGAAGGCCTACTACCACTGGTTCTTCCTGATCCAGGAAGCGCCGCTGCCGGAGCAGATGCTGAAGGCCGTGGGTCCAAGCTATATCCTCAGGCGGCTGGGACGCGGAAAGTCCGGCCTCAAAGTCTTCGACAAGCGCGCGCTCGCCGAGTACCAGCGCTGCTTCGATCCGCATTCCACCTGCGAGGACTACCGCGCCGCGGCGAACATCGATCTCGTCCATGATCGGAAAAGCAAAAGCAAGATCACCATGCCGATGCTCGCGCTCTGGGGCCGGCAAGGCGTGATCGCGGCGCTCTTCAACTGCCTCGACGACTGGCGCGAAGTCGCCGCCGACGTGCGCGGCCGCGCGCTACAGTGCGGCCACTTCATCCCGGAAGAAAAGCCGGAGGAGCTGGTCGCGGAGCTGCGCCGCTTTTTCCGGACTTTCAGTTCGCGCTGATCTGCGCGTCGCGCGCAATCTTCGTGAAGAGCGCGGCGTCTTCGCGGATGGTGCGGTCGAACTGCTCGGGCGAGGTCGGGGTCGGTTCAATGCCGATGGGCGCCCATCGTGCGCGTGTTTCCGGATGCGACAGCACTTTGACGATGTCGGCGTTCAGCTTGGCGAGCAGTGGCCGCGGCACGCCGTGCGGCGCGAGCAGGCCAAACCAGAGCACGCTTTGATATCCCGCGACGCCCGCCTCGCTCACCGTCGGCACTTCCGGGAGCAGCGCATCTCGCTCGAGCGATGAGACGCCGAGCGCGGTGAGCCGGCCGTCCTTGACGGCGGCGAGCGCGTTGGCGATCGGCGCCATGAAGAAATGAACGCGGCCCGTCATCGTGTCGGTCAGCGCTTCCGGGATGCCCTTGAAGGGCACATGCACCACGTCGATCGCCGCCCTGCTCTTCAAGATTTCGGCGGCGAAGTGCGTTCCGCTGCCCACGCCGGCGGAGGAGAAGTTGATGTGCCCGGGCCGCGCCTTCGCCGCGGCGAGCAGCTCCTGCAAGTTTTTGAACTGCGCGGACACGAGGACGTACTTCGACGTGCCGGTTTGCGTCACGCCCACGAGGTCCTTCATCTCGTACGGCAGCTTGGGGTAGATCGCCGCGCCCACGGCGTGCGCGGAGGACACGGAGAGAAGCGTGTACCCGTCGGGCGCCGCGCGGGCCACCTGGCCGGCCGCCACCGTGCCGCCCGCGCCGGGGCGATTCTCGACCAGCACCTGCTGGCCCCAGACCTCGGTGAGCTTTTGCGCCACATGACGCGCCGTGATGTCCGGACCGCCGCCCGGCGTGAACCCGACGATGATGCGGACAGGCTTCGCGGGAAAGTCTTGCGCCGCGCACAGCTCCGCGACGAGCGCAGCGACGATGAAGAACGCGGTTCGCATGCGCGCACTCTACAGCGCGCTCAGGCTCTCCAACAGAGTCTGCGCCGCGAAGGGCTTGCGCAGCGTGGCGTCCGCGCCCGCGACTTTGGCGACGCTTAGGTATTCGTCAATGCGGCCCGTGGGGGAGCCGCCCGTCATCGCGATGATGCCGATGTCCGGGTACTCGCTGCGGAAGTACTGGATGGTCTCCAGGCCGTCGCGCGCGGGCATGAAGACGTCGGTGATCAGCACGTCGGCCGGCCGCGCGCGCTGCGCCTCGATGGCCGCGTCGCCGGCCGCGGCGAGCTCGACCTCGTAGCCGGCGCCGCGAAGGATGCGCGCCAGCGCGTCGCGCATCTCCCCGTCGTCGTCCACCACGAGAACACGGCGCGCGTTCACGGGCGCTGCGCCGGCAGGCTGAGTGTGAAGCGCGCCCCCTTGCCGGGCTGGGATTCAACGCTCAGGTCGCCGCCGTGCACTTCCGCGATGCGCTTCGCAATGTAGAGGCCGAGGCCGAGCCCGCCACGCTCGCTCGTGGCGAAACGCTCGAACACGTGCGGCAGGAATTCCGGAGCGATGCCCGGCCCCTCGTCCACAACCTCGACTTGGACGCGCGGCTCCTGGCGCGCCCCGCGTCCGGTGCGCAGGAAGACGCTGATCGGCGCGGCCGCCGGCGAATGCTGCGTGGCATTGGACACCAGATTTTCCAGGCACTGCCGCAAGCGCACCGGATCGGCGGGAATCAGCAC
>JAICPQ010000164.1 GCA_025929745.1 Burkholderiales bacterium
AAAGAATGGCTGCGCACCCGGAATGTTTCGCGCGTGAGCTCCGGCAGGCCGTCCCAGATCCGTTCCCAATCGTAGGGACCCGAAAGGGCGATGCAGGCTTTGATACGCTTTTCGTAGGCGGCCGCGCGCGGTGCGTAGTACCCGCCGAGGCTCACCCCCCATATCGCAGTTTTCGCCGCATCCAGGTCGGCGCGCTTTTCGATCCAGTCGCAGACCGCCTTGGCCGCCCGCTCGTAATCGCCGCAGATTGGAATCTCGTACTCCGCCTCGCCCTGCCCGGGACCGTCGAACGCGAGCACCGCGATGCCACGCGCGAGAAACGGCTCCTCATACGCGTGGATCTCCTCTTTCGTCGAATCGAGCCCCGGCGCCATGATCAGCACCGGCGGCCTGGAGTTCGCGGGCTTGCGCAGCACGGCGTACATCGTCTTGCCTTCGAAGGGAATCGCCACGCGCTCGCCCGGCGGCCGCGCGTGGGCAACGCCATCGCCGTAGCACTCCACTGCCTTCATATGCGCCGCGCGCATCTGCTTGGCGTCCTGCACGAACACGAACTTGGCGAAGTGGTAATAGGTGGCCGCGCGGATCAGGTGCTCGCTCGCCGTCAGCCGAAATCCGTGGTTCAGTGCTTCGCGTCCGAGGCCCTCATGGACCTTCGCGCGCGCGCTCCAGGCCGCGCACCAGTCCTCCCAGCGCTCGAGCGAACTGGTGACGTCCTCGAAATCGGCGAGCAGCACGCCATTGGAAACAAATCGCGGCGCCCAGTGGGCGATCGCCGACGCGACGCGCGGATCTTTCGCCAAAAACTAGACTTTCTTCAGCGCCTGGAGGATCCGCTCCGGCGTGAACGGCATGCGAGTCACGCGAGCGCCGAGCGGCGCGAGGGCGTCGTTGATGGCGTTCATCACGGCGGCCGGCGCGCCTGCGGTTCCGGCTTCGCCTACGCCCTTCGCCCCGAGCTGCGACTGAAGCGTCGGCGTTTCGATGTGTGCGCAGACGATATCGGGCATCTCGCCGGCCATCGGCACGAGGTAGTCGGCCATGTTGCCGTTCAGGAGTTGCCCATCCGGGCCGTAGAGGCACTCTTCGTATAAGGCCGCGCCGATTCCCTGCACCACGCCGCCGCGGATCTGCTCGTCCACCAGCATGGGATTGATGACGGTGCCCGAGTCCTCCACGCACCAGTGCTTGAGGAGCTTGACGAAGCCGGTGTCCGGATCGACCTCGACGAGCGAGGCCTGGATGCCGTTGGTGAACGTGAAGCCGTACTGCCGCGGCGTGTAGTGCCGCGTGACGGTCAGCTCGGATTGAAAGTCGATCGGCAGCGTGTCGGGCCGGAAGTACGCGACGCGGCCGAGCTCCGCCAGCGGCAGCTTCGCTTCGCCGGTGAGGCGGTTGATGACGTGGTTGTCGCGCACGTCGAGCTCGGCCTTGTCGAGGCTGAGCATCTTCGCAGCGACGTCGAGCATGTTCGCGCGCAGCGCGCGCCCGGCGAGGAGCACGGCCTCGCCGCCGATCCCGGCGCCGCGCGAGGCCCACGTGCCGCCGCCATAAGGCGTGACACCGGTGTCGCCGGTGATCACTCTGACCTTGTCGATCGACACGCCGACGGCGCTCGCCGCGATCTGCGCGAAGATGCCCTCGGTGCCCTGCCCCTGCTCCGTGACGCTGCACATCACCGTCACCATGCCGGTCGGCTCGAGCCGGAGCGTCGCGCCGTCCTGCGCGGAGATGCGCGCGCCGCCGACTCCATAGAACGCGGGCGACGGGTTCGTCACCTCGATCATGGCGGCGAGGCCGATGCCGCGATAGATCTTTTGTTGCCGTAATCGGGACTGCTCCGCGCGCAAACCCGCGTAGTTGGTGATTCTCAATAGAAGGTCGAGCGCCTTGTGGTGCGAGAGCTTCTCGAACTTGATGCCCGATGGAAACGTGTAGGGATAGGCGTCGTCGCTAATGAGGTTCTTGCGGCGGAAATCGGCAGGGTCGATGCCGATTTTTTGCGCAGCGAGGTCGACGATGCCTTCGGTGAGCGCGACCGCGATCGGATGACCGACCGCGCGGTACTGGCACGTGACGTTCTTGTTCGTGAAAACGACGTGCATGCGCGCCCGGTACTTCTGATGCTTATATGGGCCGCCGGTGAGGTTTACGACTTGGTTTCCCTCGATGCCGCTCGTGCGGGGATAGACCGAGTACGGGCCGATTGCCGTGAGGTCGTCGAGGTCGAAGGCGAGGATCTCGCCCGCTTTTGTGCAAGCAAGGCGCACGCGCGCCCGGTGTTCGCGCGCGTGGATGTCCGAGAGGAACGATTCGAGGCGATCGGCGACGAACTTCACCGGCCGGCGCAGCATGATGGAGAGCGCCGCCGTGGCCATTTCGTCGGCATAGACATGCACCTTGATGCCGAACGAGCCGCCCACGTCCTTGGCGATCACGCGCACGTTCCCCTCGGGGATATTCAGGTGCCGCGAGAAGATGTCCTGCATCATGTGCGGCGCCTGGGTGGCGTGATACACGGTGAGCGAATGCTCGGCCGCGTTGTAGTCCGCCAGGATGGCACGGCCCTCCACGCATACGCCGGTGTGGCGGCCGAAGTGGAAGGTGTCTTCCACCACGACGTCCGCCTTCGCGAAGATCTCCTCGACGCCGCCGGTGTCGTGCTCGCGCTTGAAGCAGATGTTGTCGCCGAGATCGGGATGGATCACGCGCTTCCCGCTCAACGACTCCTCCATGTCGACCACGACCGGAAGCTCTTCCCACTCGGCCTCGATGTGCTGTACCGCGTCCTCGGCCTGCGTGCGCGACTCGGCAACCACGGCGGCGCAGGCTTCGCCCTGCCAGCAGGCGCGCTCGATCGCGATGGCGTGCTGCGCCGGCGACTTGATGCCTTTCAGGTGCGCGAGCACCGCGACCCACGGCTTGCAGTACTCCGCGACCGCGCGGCCATCGAAGACGCCGACAACCCCGGGTTGTGCTCTCGCCTTTTCCAACGACAATTTCCTGATGCGGGCATGCGCATACGGGCTGCGGAAGAAAGCCACGTGCGCAAGGCGCGGGAAGCGCAGATCGTCGGTGAACGCGCCGCGCCCCTGCAGCAGGCGCTGCGCGTTCGGCCGCGGCGTGCTCTCGCCGATGTAGCCCTTGTCGACCTGCGTGCCGGGCGCGTGGAGCGGGAGTTCCGCCTTACCCATTGATGACCTCGTCGATCGCATCGACGATCGCTTGGTAGCCCGTGCAGCGGCAATAGTTGCCGGAGATGTGCGCGCGGATCTCCTCCCGAGTCGCCTTCTTTCTCGCCCGGACCAGGTCCTGCGCCGCCATCAGCATCCCGGGCGTGCAGAAGCCGCATTGCAGGGCGTTCTTCTCGTGGAAAGCCTTCTGCAGGCGCTCGAGCTCCTTCGAGTCCGAAAGGCCTTCGATCGTGTCCACGCGGCAGCCGTTCGCCTGCACCGCCAGCATCAGGCAGCCGCGCACCACCTCGCCGTTCACCCGGATCGTGCACGCGCCGCAGACGCCGTGCTCGCAGCCGATGTGAGAACCGGTGAGGCCGAGCTCCTCGCGCAGGAAATCGACGAGGTGCTGGCGCGCAGGTATGGCACGCGTGACCTGACTGCCGTTCACGGTCATCGTGGTAGTCAGAGTCTGTTCCATGCGCGCTCGAGGAGAACCTTCGCGAGATGCAGCTTCGTAGCGGACGAGTGGTAGAGGTCGGCCGCAGGCTTGGGCAGGCTCCCTTTCGCCTCCTCCAGCGATCCCGGCCGGATGAGCACCGGACGGTCGGCGAAACCGAAAAGCGAGATGCGCCGCTCACGCTGCTTCGTAACGGCGGCGAGGCCAACGATCGCGTAGTCACCGTGCCGGCGCGTAAGCTCCACAAAAGCCGACTTCTCCGCCTTCGGAAACTCCGCGCCGACGAGAATCTCGCCCTGTTTCAAATCGGTCTCGAACAGGCCTTTGAAGAACTCGACCGCGCGGACGCGTCGCTCGCCCTTCCTCGATGCAATAATCAAGACAGCGTCCAGCGCCACCGCGCAGGCCGGAAGCTCGGCGGCCGGGTCGGCGAGCGCGAGGCTGCCGCCGAGCGTGCCGCGGTTGCGGATCGCAGGGTGCGCGATGTGCGGCATCGCTTCGGCAAGAAGCGGCAGGTGCTCACGCACTTCCGGCGAGCGCTCCACCATGGCGTGCGTGCACAGCGCGCCAATGCGCACCGCCCCGTTCTTCGCCTCGATATTGGAAAGGCCTGCCAACCCCGTGATGTCGACGAGCAGCTCGGGAGCCGAAAGCCGCATGTTGAGCGTCGGAATGAGGCTCTGCCCGCCAGCGAGGATCTTCGCGCCCGGCCGCTCGATGAGCTCGAACGCTTCCGCAAGCGTGCGCGGTTTCGCATAGGCAAACGACGGCGCCTTCAAGCCTCGGACCTCCTCCTGCCGCTATCATAAAGAAGAAAAATCGGGGTCAGAGCCCGATTTCACGAGAGGCACGATGCTGAGATCCCTGCTCTTCCTTGCGCTTGCCTTTTCTGGCCCGCTCGCCGCCCAACCCTTTCCGAGCCAGCCGATTCGATTGATCGCACCGTTCCCTCCGGGCGGCAGCGTCGACATCATGGCGCGCCTCATCGCCGATCCGCTCGCGCAGCAATTGAACGGCAAGATCGTCATCGAGAACCGCAGCGGCGCCTCGGGCAACATCGGCATGGAGCTCGCCGCCCGCGCGAAGCCCGATGGCTACACCATCGTGCTGAACACGATTCCGCTCGCCACCAACCAGGCGCTCTTCGACAAGCTGAGCTGGGATCCGGTGAAGGACTTTGCGCCGATCGGCATGGTCGCCACCGCGCCGCACGTTCTCGTCGTACCGCCGAAGGTGAAGGCAAACAGCGTGGCCGATCTCGTCAAGCTCGCGCGCGCAAGCCCGGGGCGCCTGACGTACGCCTCGGCGGGCGTGGGCACCACGTTCCACTTGTGCGGCGAGATGTTCAAGGATTCGACGAGCACGTTCATCCTGCACGTCCCGTATCGCGGTGGCGGTCCGGCGCTGCTCGATACGCTCGGCGGCCAGGTCGACATGAGCTTTCCGACGCTCTCGGCCGCGCTGCCGCACGTGAAATCCGGCAACCTGCGTGCGCTCGCCGTGACCGATACGCAGCGCTCATCGCTCCTTCCGGATGTGCCGACGCTGCGCGAGGCGGGCGTCGAGAACTTCCAGTTTACGCAATGGCTCGCACTGCTCGCGCCGGCCGGAACGCCGAAGGACATCGTGGGGCGCATGAATGCAGCGCTCAGGGACACGCTGAATTCCAAAGAGGTGCGCGACAAGTTCGGGCAGCAGGGGTTCGACGCCTTCGTCACCACGCCGGAGGAAGCCGGCAAGTTCATCGCCGCCGAAGTGCAGCGCTTCGGCAAGCTCATCAAGACGCGCAAGATCACCGCGGAATAAGCATGGACCTTGGATTGCAGAACCAGAAAGTGCTCATCACGGGCGGCAGCAAGGGTATCGGCCTCGCATGCGCGCGAGTCTTCCTCGCCGAAGGCGCTCAGGTCGCGCTGGTCTCGCGCTCGCAGGAGAACCTGAACGCGGCGAAGAAGGAGCTCGGCAACGTGTACACGATCGCCGCCGATCTCACCGATGCCACCGCGGCCGCAGCCATGGTGGATCGCGTCGAAAAGGAGTTCGGCGCGCTCGACGTGCTCGTCAACTCGGCGGGCGCGGCGAAGCGCACCGACGCCGACGACCTCACGCCTGCGGCGTGGCGTGCCGGCATGGACGCGAAGTACTTCTCGTACATCAATGTCGTGGATCCGGTGATCAAGCGCATGGGCAAGCGCGGCCACGGCGCGGTCATCAATGTGATCGGCAGCGGCGGCAAAGTCGCTTCGCCGACGCACCTTGCCGGCGGCGCCGCCAACGCGGCGCTGCTTCTAGCGACCGCCGGGCTCGCCTACGCGTATGCATCGAAAGGGATCAGGGTCGTCGGGGTGAGTCCCGGCGTGACCAAAACCGAGCGCGTCGCCCAAGGGCTCAAAGCGGAGGCAAAGCGAGCGAACGTGACCGAAGAGCAGGCTTACAAGCAGATGATCGCGCGCCTGCCGATGGGCCGTCCGGCCGAACCCGATGAAATCGCCGATATCGTAGTGTTCGCCGCTTCCGAGCGCGGCCGCTACCTCACAGGAGCCAACATCAGCACCGACGGCGCGGCCTCGCACGTCGTCATCTAATTGCGGTCCGATAGTCATGGACCCGGCGACCCTCGCTTTCGCCGCGCTCGTCTGGCACGGCAGCATGGACATCGCCATGGGCCGCGGCGAGCGCGGTCCCTGGCAGCAGAACGAATCGCGCTATGACTACGTGGACGACCCCACCGTGGCGATCGACGAGCGCGGCAATGTCGCGATCGCCTGGGTGGACCAGAAGCGCAAGGACGTCTTTTTCGGGAAGCAGGGCGAAGCCGTGAACGTTTCG
>JAICPQ010000052.1 GCA_025929745.1 Burkholderiales bacterium
TCAGAACGGCGCCCGTGGCCTCGGCTCCGTGTCGTGAGGACACTGCCTCGCCATCGCGCCGGTCGCCGAGGAGCTGAAAAAGCTCACGAATTTCTTCGATTGCGGCACGCCGCGCATCTTCGAGGACGCGAGCTACAACTACGTCTTCCGCACCTCGCCCACTGCCACGATGGACTCGGTCGGCGCCGCGCTCTACGTGCGCGATGCGAAGCCGAACGCCAAGTCGATCGCTGGCCTCAACCAGAACTACGCCTGGGGTCAGGACTCCTGGTCCGACTTCGAGGCGGCGATGAAGGTGCTGGTGCCGAACATCGAAGTGAAGACCTCGCAGATGCCGAAGCTCTTCGCCGGCCAGTACAACGCCGAGATCTCGGCGCTGCTCTCGGCGAAGCCCGACGTCATCCATTCGAGCTTCTGGGACGGCGACCTCGAGGCGCTCATCCTCCAGGCCGGGCCGCGCGGACTCATGAAGCAAAGCCTCACCATTCTCACCACCGGCGAGACGGCGATGCACAAGCTCGGCAAGCAGATCCCCGATGGGACCGTGCTCGGCGCGCGGGGGCCGTTCGGGCCGTACGCACCGAACAACCAGTACAACAAGTGGTTCCTCGGCGGCTACGTCAACAAGTACAAGGAGCAGCCGAACTACGCCTCCTACCAGATGGCGCAGGCCTTCCTCGGCGTGAAGCTCGCCTGGGAGAAAGCGCAGGACGCGAACGGCGGCAAGCGGCCGTCGAACGAGCAGGTCGCCGCCGCGCTCAAGGGCTCGACTTTCGAAGGTCCCGGCGGCACGGTGCGCATGGCGATCGGCAAGGGGCATCAGGCGATCATGGAAACCGTGTACGGTCAGACGAAGATCGAGGGCGGCAAGCTCACTGTGGTGAACGTCAAGCGCTATCCCGCCGAGCAGGTGAATCCGCCCGACGGCGTGAAAGCCGCCGACTGGATCAAGAGCGGGTTCAAAGCGAAGTAAGCCATCCCGGATAACGGCCGCCGCTTGCGCCTCGCGCGGCGGCCGTTTTTCGTATGAACCAGCTTCTTTCCGTCGGTGTCGACGGCCTGATCTATTCGGCGTGGCTGTTCACCGCCGCGCTCGGCCTCACGTTGATCTACGGCGTGATGAAAATCGTCAACGTCACGCACGGCAGCTTCTACGCGCTGGGCGCTTACGCGGCGGCCTCGCTCACCGGCGCGTGGCTCGCGCGCGGCTACCCGCCGATGCTGTCCTACCTCGTGCTGTTCGCGGCGGCGCTGGTCGTCGCCGTGCTCGTCGCGCCGCTCATCGAGCGCGGCATCCTGCGCTTCATGTACGCCAAGGACGAGGTCGTGATCCTGCTCATTACCTACGCGCTTTTCCTCATCCTCGAGGACGTGATCAAGCTCGTTTGGGGGGTGAACCCGTATTTCATCGCCGAGCCCTACGCGCTGCTTGGCAGCTTCACCGTCGGCGGGCTCGCGTATCCGACCTACAACCTGCTGCTGATCGCGCTCGCGCTGGTCTCGGGGCTGGGACTCACGTGGTTCCTGCGCGGCACGCGCGTCGGCAAGCTGCTGCTTGCCGTGATTCACGACCCGGAGATCAGCCGCGCGATGGGTATCAACGTGAACCGCTATTACCTCGTCACGTTCACCTTCGGTTCTCTGCTCGCGGCGCTCGCCGGCGCCTTCATGGCGCCGACGGTTTCGGTGGTGCCGGGCCTCGGCGTCGAAATCATCGTGCTGTCGTTCGCCGTGGTGGTGATCGGCGGGCTGGGCAGCCTGCCGGGCGCCGCGCTCGGCGCCCTGATCGTCGGGCTCGTGCGCTCGATCTCCGTGCACTACATGCCCGAGGTCGAGCTCTTCGTCATCTACTTTGTGATGGCGATGGTGCTCGCCTTCCGCCCGCGCGGCCTCTTCAGCCTGGCCGAGCCGAGGAAGATCTGAGCCGCGACCGCACGCCGCTTCTTATCGGCGCGATCCTCGTCGTGCTGCTCGCCGCGGGGCCGTTCATCCCGCAATGGGCGATTTTCATCATCACCATCGCGTTCGCGAAGGGCTTGGTCGCGCTCGGTCTGATGCTGCTCCTGCGCGCCGGCCTCATCTCGTTCGGCCAGGCGCTCTATTACTGCCTTGGCGCCTACGCGGCGGGCGCACTCGGCCGCTTCATGGGCATCAGCGATGTGCTTGCCCAGATGCTTGCCGGCGCGCTCGTCGCCGGGTTTGCCGCCTTCATCCTCGGCTTCCTGCTCGCCAAGTACCGCGGCATCTTCTTCGGGCTTCTGTCGCTCGCGCTTTCCATGATCCTGTACGGGCTGCTCGTGAAGAACGAGGCGCTCGGCTCGACGGATGGCTTCAACATCCTTCCGTCGACGCTTTTCGGGGTGCGGCCTGGACCGGAGTGGGTTCGATATGCCGTTCTCGCTAGCGCCGCCATCGTCTCGCTTCTTCTTGCCTTGGCAGTGCATCGTTATCTCGCCACGCCGCTTGGCCGCCTCGCGCCCGCGATCAAGGACAACGAAATCCGCGTCGAGTACATGGGCGCCTCCGCGCGCCGTGCGGTGCACGTGAAGTACGTGATCGCCGCGGTGCTCGCCGGCGTCGGCGGCGCGCTCGCGGCGACTACGGTGGGGCACATCGATCCGGAGATGGCGTTCTGGACGACATCGGGGGAGTTCATCTTCATCACGATCCTCGCCGGCACCGGAAGCGTGGTTGCGCCCTTCGCCGGCGCACTGATCTATGGTGTGATCCACACCACGGCTTACGATCTCTCGCCCAACACCTGGCAGATGAGCCTGGGGCTCGCGCTCCTTCTCATCATCGTGTTCCTGCCCGAGGGGCTCTGGTCCATGTTCCGAAGGCGCTATGCCCGCCATCCTTGACGCGCGCGGGCTGTGCAAGACCTTCGGCGCCGTGACCGCCGCGAACGAGGTCAGCGCCGCGATCGAGAGGGATTCGGTGGTGGGCCTGATCGGCACGAACGGCGCCGGCAAGACCACGTTCATCAACATGATCACCGGCTACATCAAGCCCGACCGCGGCAGCATCGCCTACGAAGGACGCGATATCACCGCGCTTCCGCCACGCGATATCACGCGCCTGGGCATCTGCCGCTCGTTCCAGATTCCCCAGCTCTACCGCTCGCTCAGCGTGTTCGACAACATGATGGTGGGCCTGGGCATCGTGCTGCGCAACGCGGGCGTCGCCGGCTTTTTCTCGCTACGCGACGGGCCGGTGCCGGGCTACGGAAAGTCGGCGCCCGAGGTGGCGGAGCATCTTCTCGAGCGCTTCGGGCTCGCCGACTACCGCAACCGCGACGCGCAAGTGCTGCCCGGCGGCGCGCGCAAGCTCCTCGACATCGCGCTCACCATGGTGGCCAAGCCGAGGATCCTCCTGCTGGATGAGCCGACGAGCGGCGTTTCCGCCGAGGAGAAGTTCGGCATCATGCAGATGGTGCTCGAGGCGGTGCGCGCCGAGGGTGCAACCGTGCTCTTCGTCGAGCACGACATGGAGATCGTGAGCCGCTTCGCGCAGCGCGTGCTCGCCTTCTACGACGGCCGCATCATCGCCGACGCGGCGCCGCAGGCCGCGCTTGGCGATCCTGAAGTGCAGCGCTACGTCGCAGGCACCCGTGCTTAGGGTCGAGCGTGTCAACGTATCCATTGCCGGGACGCAGATCCTGCGCGACGTCTCGATCGAACTCACGCCCGGCTCGATGACCGGGCTCATCGGCCGCAACGGCGCCGGCAAGACCACGCTCATGAAGACCATCATGGGCATCCTCAAGGCCGCGAGCGGCGCCATCGCCTTCGAGAACCGCAACCTGCTCGCCATCCACACCCATGAGCGGGCGCGGCTGGGGATTGGCTACATGCCCGAGGACCGGCGCCTCATTCCCGATCTCACGGTGGAAGAGAACATCCTCGTGCCGGCATGGTCGACGAAGACGCCCGGGGCGCGCGAGCGCCTGGAAAAGGTCTATGCCTTCATTCCAGAGGCACGCGAATTCGCCCCGCGCAAGGGCCTCGAGCTCTCCGGCGGTCAGCAGAAGCTTGCGGCGCTCGCGCGCGCGCTCATGTCGGGCACGCGGCTCCTGCTCCTCGACGAGCCCTTCGAAGGCGTGGCGCCGGTGCTCGCGCGGCGGCTCGCGCAGGTGATCGGCGATCTGCGGCGCGAAGGCATGGCGGTCATGATGACCGAGTCGGACCTGCAGCATTCGGAAAGGCTCGTCGACCGCGTGATCGCCATCGACCGCGGTGTCATCAAAGCGGTGCGCTGATGCTGCGCTCGGACGTGCTGGTCGTCGGCTCGGGGGCGGCCGGCATGTACGCCGCCATTGCCGCGGCGCGCGCAGGCAGCAACGTGCTCCTCGTCGATCGCAGCCTGATCGGACGCGGCGGCGCGACTGTGATGGCGCAGATGACGGTGGCCGTGGCCGTGGGCGAAGAAGAACCGGACCACTGGGAGCACCACCTCGCCGATACGCTGAAGGCCGGCCGCGGGCTTTGCGATGCGGACCTGTCACAGCTCCTGTGCGAGGACGGCCCGGCGTGCATCCGCGAAATGGACGAATGGGGCGTGGGCTGGGCGCGCCGCGACGGACACATGGCGCAGGTCCACGCGCCCGGCCACGACCGCAAGCGCTGCGTCTACGTCGATTTCCTGAACACCGGCCCTGCGGTCTCCAAGACATTGAGGGCGCGCGTACAGCGCACTCCCGAGATCCAGCGCGTCGGCGACCTCGTGGTGACCGAGCTCGCCATTCGCGACGGCATGTGCGTCGGTGCGCATGCCGTCCACACTCCTACCGGCGCCTCGGTACCGATCGCCGCGAAGGCCACGATCCTCGCGACCGGCGGCCTCACACGCCTCTATGCGCGCAACAGCGCCTCGATCAACATGGGCGGCGACGGCTACGCGCTCGCCCTGCGCGCGGGCGCCGAGCTGATCGACATGGAGTTCGTGCAGTTCTTTCCGATCGGCCACCTCGCGCCGCGCCTGGTCGGCATGGACCCCATCATGTGGGACCCCTTCCGCTACAAGCTAGGCGGGAGGCTGCTGAATAGCGAGATGAAGGAATTCCTGCCCGAGGAAGGCCGCTACATCTCGGCGCGCGACGTCGCCACCTACGGCATCCTTAAAGAAGTGGCCGCGGGCCGCGGCTCGCCGCACCGCGGCGCTTGGCTCTCATTCCAGCACTGCAGCGAAGCCGTATTACGCGAGGCGTTCGGCCCGGTGATCGACCGCCTCGCCGCCAACGGCATCGACCTGACGCGCCAGCCCATCGAGGTCGCGCCCATCGCGCACTACCACATGGGCGGCATGCGCGCCGGCGCGGACATGCAGACGACCGTGCCGCACCTCTTCGCCGCCGGCGAGGCAGTGGGCGGCGCGAACGGCGCCAATCGCCTGTCCGGAAACGCCATCACCGAAGCCCTCACCTTCGGCCGCCGCGCCGGCGAGCGCGCCGCGGCACTCGCCGCCAAAATCCCGATGCCGGCGATCGACCCGTCATCAGGATTTTCTTCCAACAGAAGCAAGATCAACCCCGCGGCCGAGATCGTGCGGCTGCAGAAGCTCATGAACGAGCATGTCGGCCCGCTGCGCACGCAAGGCGGCCTCGAGCGCGCCTTGCAGGAGATCAGGCAGATGTGCGGCGACCTCCCTGCGCCGCGCGCGGGTCTGGATCCCGAGTGGATGGACCTGCACGATCTGCGCAACATGCGCCTCGTGGCCGAATGCGTGACGCGCGCCGCGCTCGCGCGCACGGAGAGCCGGGGCGCGCATCAGCGCGAGGATTTTCCGGAGACCAGCGCAGCATGGGAACGCCACCAGACCATCCGCGTCTGAGCGCGCGGCTCAAGATTCGGCGCGGCGGAAGCTTCGAGAGCTTCGAGGTTCCGTTCGAGCAGGGGCAGACCGTGCTCGACGGCCTGCGCTGGATCCGCGCGCAGCGCGATCCGAGCCTCGCGATCCGCTTCTCGTGCATCAACGCCAACGCCTGCAAGGAATGCATGATGCGCGTCGATGGCAAGACGGTGTACGCGTGCACCACGCGGCTTGTCCCAGGCGAAATGCGGCTGGAGCCGCTGCCGAATAAGAAACTCATTAAAGATCTCGTCACCGAGATCGCGCCGCCCGATGAGCGGCTTAGATGAGACCGAGCTCGCGCGCCTGGATCTGCAGAGCCAGATACTTGGAATAGATGCGGCACTGCGCGAAGCTGCCGGCGATGAACCACAGGCCCGGCTGCGGCGTGCGCGTGAACATGTTGCGCAGCTCCTGTCCTTCGCCGAAGCCCCAGATCGGGCCGACGCGCGCCGCGATTTCCGGGCCGAATAGCCGGCGCACCAGCTCCTCCTGGCCTTTGTAGCCGGTGGCGAGCACGACGAGGTCTGCATCGGGCAGGAGCTTTTCCAGCTCGGCGTACTGCGCGAGGCCGACCTTGCCTTCGACGATGAGCTCAGAGCAGCCAACGTTGAAGTAGTAGCCGCCGCCGCGCGTTAGGTACAAGAACTGCCAGCCCGTGCCGTCCGGCCCGTCGGTGAGCCGGAAGCCCTTCTTCTCGAGCCGCTCGAGGAGCTCACCGTCGAGCTCCTTCGCATGCCTTGTGGCGAGCTGGTGCGTGCGCCGCGCCACCGTGAGCGGCACCGAGGCCGTGATCAGGTCGCAATCCTCGAGCGGCGGACCTTCGCTGTAGAGCGAGTAGACGAGCTGCGCGCTCGGATCGCAATTGATGATGAGCGTCGGGCTCCTCTGCACGATCGTGACCTTGGCGCCGCCGCTGTAGAGGTCCTGCGCGATGTCGTGCGCGCTCGTGCCCGTGCCGAGGACGAGCACGTTCCTGCCTTTCCAGGGCGCGGCGTCGCCGTATTCGCTCGAGTGAATCACCTGGCCGCGGAAGCCCTTGAGCGCCGGAATATCGGGAATGTTCGGGATGCCGCTCACCCCGGTCGCCATGACGACGTGGCGCGGATGCATCACGCGCTTTTCGCCCGCCCGGTTCAGCGTGACGGTCCAGCGCTGCGCGCTTTCGTCGTAGGAGCCGCCCTCGAACTCGGTCGAGGTCCAGTAATTCAGCTCCATCGCCTCGGCGTAGGACTCGAACCAGTTGGCGAGCTTGTCCTTCGGAATATAGACCGGCCAGGTCGGCGGGAACGGCATGTACGGCAGGTGGTTCACGTGCACCTGGTTGTGCAGCGTCAGCGCGTGGTAGCGCGTGCGCCAGTTGTCGCCAATGCGCGGCCAGCGATCGACGATCAACGTATCGAGGCCGCGATGCGTGAGGCGCGCCGCGCTCGACAGCCCGGCTTGTCCGCCACCCACGACGAGCACCGCGGGGTCGCGGTCCTCATACTCCATCGCAGCCTTGCGCTGATCGAGCCAATTGGGGCCGCTGAAGTCGCGCGAGTACGACTGGCCACTCGGCCTTTGTTCTTCGTGGCCTTTGAGCTCATCAAGCGCAGTCAGCAGCGTCCATGCCTTTGGCTCGGTCGAACCGTCGGCGAGCAGCCTCACCACGCCGTTTCCGCTCGCGGTTTTGGTGTTAAAACCAAACAGCGCCTCGATGCACTTCGTTCCGGCGCGCGTCACGTGCCGCGGCGGCGTGCGCTGCGGAGCAACACCGAAGCCGGCCGCGCGTTGCTCGCTTCTAAGTAGCTCTGCTACGAGCGCCGCCGGGCCGCTCACGGTCTGGATGCGCCATGTGAGCGCGAGCACGTCGCGCCAGTGGCTATCCGGATGAAAAAGGCTTTGCAGGCGCGCTACGTCTCGGGACGCGAGCGCGGCTTCGAAGCGCGCGAGCCACTGATTCGTAACGGTGACGAGCGTGCCTGCGTCCATCCTTACTTGCCGCGCACCTCGACGCCCGCCCACTCCTCGATGCACTTGATGACGGTTGTGAAATCCGTGTCGGCTCCCATGTGGTTCGTGCTGTACGCCCAGAGCTGGCGTACCGCGGCGCCGACCCACATCGGCACCCCCACTTCCTCAGCCACCTCGAGGCAGAGCTTCACGTCCTTATACATGTGTCCATTGGTGAAGCCGTAATCGAACGTGCGCGGCAGGATCGAGCGGGGGAACTTGCCGTCGGTGGCGGTATTGCGGCCGCTGCCCGCGTTGATGATGTCGATCATTTGCCGCGCGTCTAGGCCCGCCTTTACTCCCATCACCACGGCCTCGCAGGTGATCGCCATGGCGGTCGCCGACAGGAGATTGTTCGCGAGCTTCATGGTCTGGCCGAGGCCGGGCCGCTCGCCGAGATAGAACACCTTGCCGAGCGCGGGCAGGATGGCCTCGAGCATTTCGCGCCGGTCGGGCGGGCACGCGAGCATCACCGCGAGCGTGCCCTTCTGCGCGCCTGCGACGCCGCCGCTTACCGGCGAGTCGCAAGCGGTGATGCCCTTCGCTTTCAGCGCCGCCGCGACTTCCGCGGCGACGCGCGGGCCGGTCGTCGAGAGATCGACGAAGGTGCGCACCTTGCCGCCCGCCGCGGCGATCTCCTCGCTCACTTTTTTCACGACGTCGGGCGTCGGCAGACAGACGAACACCGTTTCGACTTCGCGCGCGACTGCTGCGACCGACGGCGCGGCGCGCGCGCCGCGCTCGACGAAGGGCTTCACGCTCGCTTCGCGCGCATCGAACACCACGAGCTCGTGGCCCGCCGCCATCAGGCGTCCCGCCATCGGACCGCCCATTTTTCCAACGCCGATGTAACCCAGCTTCATCCAGTCTCCTCTTGCCGCGATTCTATGAGCCTGCGCTACGATTTCCCGTGCGCGACGATGTCGAGCGCCTCGATGAACATCTCGGTCGGCATGGGTTTGCCCGCCAGATAGTCGTCCAATTCCTCTTCGCTGATCTCGAGCGCGGTCGCGAGCCGCGTCTTGCTGCCCAGAATTTCGATGGCCCGCTTCAACGACCTGACGTGGGGATTCGGCATCGCGCGGACGTCATTCTATGAAAGTGGCGACCTACAACGTCAACGGGGTGAACGGCCGGCTGCCGCGGCTCCTGGAATGGCTCGATGAAACCAAGCCCGACATCGTCTGCCTGCAGGAAATCAAGACCACCGACGAGAAGTGCCCCGCGCGCGCTCGCCGATGCCAGCTACGGTTCCATCTGGCACGGGCAGCGCTCGCATCATGGCGTCGCCATCCTCGCGAAGGGCGAGCGCCCGGTAGAGATCCGGCGCGGCCTGCCGGGCGATGATACGGACTTGCAGGCGCGCTACGTCGAGGCGCGGGTAAAGGACCTCGTCGTCGCATCAGTCTATTTGCCGAACGGCAACCCGCAGCCCGGACCGAAGTTTGATTACAAGCTCGCGTGGTTCGAGCGCTTGACTGCGCACGCGAAGACCTTGATCGACACCGGAAAGCCGGTCGTTCTGGCGGGCGATCTGAACGTGGTGCCGACGAAGGACGACATCTACAACGAGTGGCCGTGGCGTGAGGACGCCGTGGTGCAGCCGGAAACGCGCGCGGCCTTTCGCCGATTGCTCGAGCAGGGATGGATCGACGCAACTCGCCGTCTCTATCCCTCAGAGCGCATCTATACCTTCTGGGTGAACGATGCGGCGTTTCGCCGCGACGCTGGCTTCCGCATGGATTTCCTCCTGCTCACGCCCAATCTGCTGCCACGCTTGAGAGCCACAGGCGTCGATCGCGAGCATCGCGGCCGGGAGAAGCCGAGCGACCACGCGCCGGTGTGGGTGGAGTTATGAAAAGATGCGCTCATGAAAGCTTTTGCACTTCTTTGTTTCTTTACGGCGCTCTCGGTCCATGCCTTTCCCAACGGCCCCATCCACGTCGTCGTCCCGCTGGCGCCGGGCGACGCGGCCGACATCTCGGCGCGCACGATGGCGGAAGAGATGTCCAAACATCTCAATGCGCCGGTGCTCGCGGTGAATCGCCCCGGCGCGGGCGGCGCGCTCGCCACGGCGAGCGTGGCGCAGGCGCGCAAGGACGGGCAGACGATCCTTTTCGCGCAGAACAGCGCGCTCACCTTTCGCGTCATTCTCGACCGCCAGAGCATCTCGTACGACCCGGTGCGCGATCTCGTGCCGCTCGGCATCAGCTCGCGCACGCCGAGCGTGCTGGCGGTGCGCGGCGACGCGCCCTACAAGAGCTTCGCGGAGCTCGTCGATTACGCGAAGAAGAATCCCGGCCGCGTGCGCATCGGACATCCGGGCGTCGGCTCGGTCGGCGACTTCTGCGTGCAGCTCATCAACTCGCTCACCGGCGCGGAGCTCGTGGCGGTTCCGCATCCGGGCGCCGCGCCCGCCGTCACCGCGCTGCGCGGCGGCCACATCGAAGGCGTCGTGCTCGCGCTCGGCGCGCTCAGCACGCATCTCAAGGCCGGCACGTTCCGCGGTATCGCCACCTCGAGCCGCGTAGCGGAGGTCGACATCCCGACGCTGCGCGAGCTCGGCCATCCCGAGGAGCTCTTCGGCATCTGGTTCAGCTTCCTGGCGCCGGCGGGGATTCCGGAGGACGCGCGCAAGGCGCTCGTCGCCGCAGTCGAGCAGGCGGTCAAGGCGCCCGCCGTGGCGGCGAAGCTCGCGCCGCTCGGCATCCTGCAGAGCTATGCGGGGCCCGAGGCGCAGAGCGCAGAGATCGCCGAGGAGACGAAGCGTGTAACGGAGATGATGGGGAGAACCGGCCTCGTCAGGTAGCGGCCGCCGCGGCGCGCGCCGCCGGCACGACGTCGTAGGTGTAAAGCTGCTTGCGAAATTCGGCATGCGCGACGAGCTCCGCGTCACGCACGCCAAGATCGTCGTGGGCTGAATCGACGCGCAGGCCGTGCTTGCGCGCGCCAAGCTGCACCTCGGCGACGCGCTCGCGGCGCAGCCGCTCGTAGGCGGCGAGCAGAGCCGGCACCCCGGCGCTCGGCGCCTGCGCGAGCATGGTGGCGAGCGCCATGCCATCTTCGATCGACTGGTTCGCTCCCTGGCCAAGATGCGGCAGCATCGGATGCGCCGCGTCGCCAAGCAACGTGAGGCGGCCCTTGGTCCAGGTCGGTAGCGGCTCCCGGTCATAAAGCGCCCAGCGAAACGTTTGGTCCACCGCGTCGAGCACCGCGCCGATGCGCGGGTCCCATCCGCGGAATTCGCGCCGCAGGACCTCGGGATCGCCAGGCGCCGACCACGATTCCTTCATCTCTTCGTCCGTCGGCACGAAGCCGACGTAGTTCACCATCGTGCCGTGCCGCACCGGAAAGACGAGGAAGTGCTTCGACGGCCCGGCCCACATCTCCCAGCGGTCCATCGGCCAGTCCGGCAGCCGCGCACGCGGCACGAGGCCACGGTACGAAATGGTGCCGTGAAAAACCGGCGTCGACGGCGGGAAGACACGGGGGCGCAGCTCCGAGTGGATGCCGTCGGCGCCGACCACCACGTCGGCTTCCGCGACGGCGCCATTTGCGAAGCGCACGCGCGCGCGCGCCTCGTCCTGCTCGAATCCGACCGCGCGGTGGCCGGCGCGCACGATTCCGGGCGGCAGGTGCGCGGCAAGGAGCTCGACAAAATCCGCGCGGTGCATGCCGAAGCACGCATTCCAGCCGGCGGCGTCGGCGACCTGGACGGGCGCGATCGGCGTGCCATCGTGGCGAAAGTACGCAGAGCGCGGGCCAACGCGCGCGCCGTAGCGTTCTACGGCAGGCCCGAGGCCCACGCGCTCCAGCTGCCGCACCGCATTCGGCGTGACGTACACGCCGGCGCCCACCTCGCCGAGCGCGGGCGCTTGCTCGTAGAGCGAGACGGCGATGCCGTGTGCGAGGAGCGCATTGGCGGCGAAGAGCCCTCCGATGCCGCCTCCGACGATCAGGACGCTCGGCGCCGATGCCATACACCATTATTGCGCGGCTACAGCATTACCCGTATTGCGCATAAGGTTTGCCCTGATTGCCGAAATTTCGGAGCGGCCGGGACA
>JAICPQ010000113.1 GCA_025929745.1 Burkholderiales bacterium
CCACAAGAGCGGCCGCGCGACCCGGCGTGCGATGCGCTCCGGATGAATCTGCCCCAGGCGCTTCGGCACGAGCTCGCCAAAGACAATGGTCGCGTATGTAACGAGGACCACGACGAGAGCGGTGGCCAGTGTTCGCGCCGCGTCCTCGCCGAGCCCCAGGCCGACCAGCCAGTCGGCGAGCGGCGGCGCGAGCGCCGCTTCGCCGACGATGCCGTTCAGGATGCCGATGCAGGTAATGCCGATCTGGACGGTCGAGAGATACGCCGTCGGATCTTCCTTTGCGCGCAGCGCGGCGGCCGCGCCCGGGTCGGCGGCTTGCGCCTTCAGCAGCGCGCCGCGCGCGGAGACGAGGGCAATCTCCGACAGGGCGAAAACCCCGTTCAGCACGATAAGTGCGGCGAGAATCGCGGCGTCCATACGGAAAACCTCCGGTTACAGCTTTATCGGCAGAATTCGGCGATCAGGCCGTTGACGCGCTCGGGCGCCTCGAGCTGCGGGAAGTGGCCGAGCCCTGGAAGCACTTCAACACGGCAGTGCGCGAGCCTGCTTCTTAAGAGATCGACATAGGGCGAGCCCTCGCCGATCTTCATGGGACCGCGTTTTCCGGTCTGCGGGTCGCGTGTGGTGGTTTGAATGACGAGCACGCGTGCGCGCACTTCGGCGAGTGCCGCCTCGAGTGTGCCGGCATCCCAGCGCGCGGCACGCGGCCACAAGGCCGCGCCAATCTCCGCGCTTTGGCGCACGGCGCGCTGCACGAGGCGCTCGGTCGCGGGCGTCGACTGAAAGAACATCTGGCGGAAGAGATCCTCGGCCCACGCCGTGTAACCCATTTTCGCGATCTGGCTTTGCGCGGCGGCTTCGGCGGCAGCCGGGTCGCCCGTGCCCGCGCGGCTGCCATCGATGAGCACGAGCCCGGCGATGCGCTCCGGTGCGATGCGGTTCGCTTCGAGCACGACGCGGCAGCCCATGCTGTGGCCGACGAGAATGGGATTCTCGAGCTCGAGGTTGCTGACGAGCGCCATGACGTCGCCGCCGAAGTGCTCGATCGAACATTCCTCTGGCCGCCCCGGCGTCGCGCCGTGGCCGCGAAGGTCGCAGGCCACGGCCTGATTGGTCTTCGAGAAGAACGCAAGCTGATGACGCCAGTCTTCGTGGCTGCACAGGAACCCGTGCACGAAGACCAGGGGCGGCGCGCCCCGCCCCTCGCGAACGAAGTTCAGTCTTCGGCGCTCGCTTGCGGCTTGTGCGCGGCGACGAGCTTCTGCTGAAGCTGCGGCGGCGCGGGCTCGTAGTGGCTGAATTCCAGGCTGTAGGAGCCGTGGCCCGCGGTCAGTGATTTCAGCCGCGCCGGGAAATGCTCAAGCTCCGAGAGCGGCGCCGTGGCCTTGATCTGCACGAGTCCCGGGCGCGGCGCGTCAGAGCCCTTGATCTGGCCGCGATGGCCGGAAAGTTCGCCCGCGATGTCACCCATGCGGTCTTCGGGGGCCGTGATCTCAACGTTGACGATTGGCTCGAGCACGATGGGACGCGCCTTGGCGAGCGCGTCGAGAAACGCCTTGCGCCCGGCGGACTGGAACGCGACGTCCTTCGAATCCACCGGATGGCTCTTGCCGTCGTACACCGTGACGCGCACGTCCTGCAGCGGATAGCCGGCGAGGTAGCCCGAGTCGAGCACCGCGCGTACGCCTTTTTCCACCGATGGAATGAACTGGTTCGGGATCGCGCCGCCCTTCACGCTGTCGACGAACTCGAAGCCCTTGCCGCGCGGCAGCGGCTCCACCTTCAGGAACACTTCGCCGAACTGGCCGGCGCCGCCGGTCTGCTTCTTGTGCCGGCTGTGCCCCTCGGCCCGCGCCGCGATGGTCTCGCGATAGGGGATCGAAGGCGGTCGCGTGTCGAGGTCGAGCTTGTACTGCGACGACATTTTCTCAAGCACGGCCTTGAGGTGCATCTCGCCCAGGCCACGCATCACGGTCTCGTTCGCCTGCGAGTTGTGCTCGATCCGGAAGCAGGGATCCTCGGCGAGGATCTTGTGCAGCACATCGGACACCTTCTGCTCGTCGCCGCGCTTTTTCGGCTGCACGGCGAGGCCGAACACCGGCATCGGCAGCTCGAGCGGCTTGGCGTGCACGTGCGCGTCTTCGGCGGAGTCGTGCAGGATATGGTCGAACTGAATGTCGTCGATTTTCGCGATGGCGCAGATGTCGCCGGGAATGGCTTCATGCACCTCGAGCTGCGTCTTGCCGCGCAACATGTACAAATGTCCGGCCTTGATCGGCTTCCTGCCTTCGCCGATGTAGAGCTGGCTGCCGGGCGTGATGCGTCCCTGGTGCACGCGGAACACAGCGAGCCGGCCGATGTACGGATCGATCTCGATCTTGAAGACGTGGGCGAGCGCGTGCTTGCTCGGGTCCGGAATCGGCTGCAGATCCGTGCCCTGGCCGTTGCCCGCCTTCGTGACGACGTAAGAGGGCGGATTGCCCTCGGTCGGGTTGGGCAGCAGCTGCACGATGACGTCGAGCAGCTCGGCGATCCCGGCGCCGGTCTTGGCCGACGTGAACACCACCGGGATGAGGTGGCCTTCGCGCAGCGCACGCTCGAGCGGCTCGTGCAGCTCTTCGGGGCTCACCTCGCCCTTTTCCAGGTACTTCTCCATGAGCTTCTCGTCGACCTCGACCACTTGGTCTACGAGCTTGCGGTGCGCTTCTTCCACCGACGAGAAGTCGGCTTCGCCCGAGGGCGCGAAAAAGCAGTCGGAGACCTTGGAGCGGTTGCCTGCCGGCAGGTTGAGCGGCAAGCATTCTTTTCCAAACGCCTGCTGGATCTGGTCGAGCAGCGGCTCCAGATCGACGTTCTCGGCATCGATCTTGTTGACGACGATCAGTCGATCGAGGCCGCGCTTCGCCGCCCAGGTGAGCAGTCGCCCGGTCATCATCTCGATGCCGTTCTGCGCGTTGATCACGATCGCCGCGGTCTCGACCGCGGCGAATGCCGGCAGTGCATGCCCGAGGAAATCGGGATAGCCCGGCGTGTCCAGTAGATGAACCCTATGGTCCTGGAACTCGAAGCTCGCGAGCGCGAGCTTGAGCGAGTGCTGCAGCTGCTTTTCGAGCGGGGTGTAATCGCAAACGGTAGTGCCGCGCTCTACGCTGCCCGACGCGGGGATGGCCCCCGCTTTTGCGAGCAGCGCTTCGGCCAAAGTCGTCTTTCCAGCTCCCGACTGGCCGACGAGCGCGAGCGTCCTGATGCGCTTGATCGAATGTGCCACGGGCCTGCCTCCTCTCTCCTGGAAATTATCTTACCGTGGCACGTAGCGCGGGGTCGAGACGGCCAGGAAGATCTCCTTCAAAAAGAGCAGCAGGCAGACGATAAGCGCCAGCATCGCGCACACGAACATGGCGGCGATGGTGAGCGAGAGGTCGGTGCGCACGAACGCGCCGATGAACGCGCCGGCGATCAGCAGCGCCACGAAAAGCGCCGAGATCACGGCGAATACGATGGAAAAATAAACGAAGCGGATGCGCCGCGCAATCGTCGCGAGCTCTTCGTGCGCGGAAGGGAGTTCGGCCTCCGACATGCGCGCGAGCCGCTCCTCCAGCTCGCGCCGCCGGTCGACCGCGCGCCCGAGACGAATGTTGAGCGCGCCGATCACCGTGCCGACCGCGGTGAGCATGAACACCGGAGCGATCGCGAGCTGGATGACGCCCGCGATCTCGGGGACGTGGGGGTCGAACGCCACGCCGCGAGTCTAGCTGCTCCGGACGGTTACTTCTTTTTGTCCTCCTTTTCGAGAAGCTCGGCGCGTTTCTTGATGGTGTCTTCGAGCTTCCCCTTCGGTATTAGCAGCACGTGCTGGGAGAGAACCTTGACGCGTTCCGCGTCCTTGGCGTCGGGCTTGAGTCCCGAGGCGCTAAAGCTTACGTAATGGTTCTCGCCGGCCAGCTTGCCAACCTTGATTGAGTAGTTCGCGCCCTCGAGCGTGGTCGCTTCCACGGAGACGGGGGTTTCCAGGCCGGTGTCCTTGGCGTCCTTCGGCGCGATGTCGGCGAGTTCGAGAAGCTGCAAGGAGTACGACGCGGCATTGGCGCGTGACACATCCAGCTTTTCGCCAGGTTTGGCGCCCGCGAGACGCCAATCAGCGTTATCGGCGGGCCGCTCGATCCTCCAGGCGTCGCCGTCCGGATGGCGGACCTGCAGCATCTTGACCTTCTCGACCTGGAAGGAGGCGCGATCGATCCACTCGGCCGTCTTCACCGTCGCCTGGGTGAGCGGATCGCCGACCAGGTATGCCGTCCCCGCCTCCGCGGGGAGGGCGACGAAGCGACCATCGGCCCTCGCCTTTTCCGGGTTCTCGACCTCGCGCTTGAAGTAGCGCCGGCCGACGATCAGCGTGCCGATCGGTTTATCTTCGGCGCCGAGGAACGCGACCTGCGTTCCCGAGGTGTCGAGATTGAGGCGCGCGCGATCCTTCTCGCCGAGCGGCTCGCTTTGTCCCACTTTCAGGCCAATCACCTTGAGAACGAATTCGCGCACCTTTGCCACGTCGGCCGGGAAGTCGGCGCGCTCGGCGATCACCCAGCGATCGTCCTTGCGCTGGATGGTCAGCGTGGCGTTCGGCTCGGTGATGCGGATCGCAGCGATGTCGGCCGCCTTGAGCTCCTTGAAGAGCGTGCGTCCGAGAGTGCCGACGTTTTCCGGCCGGCGCGCGCGCTCCTGGTGCTGATAGAAAAGCGCGCCGCCGCCGAGCACGGCGAGCAGCACCACCAGGATCACGACGACGCGCGCGTTCATGCGGTGCGTCGACGAATGAGCGCGATCAGCAGGCCGGCGAGCGCGACGAGAAGCGGCATCACCGCGATGTTCGCGACCTTGGTCCAGAACACGAGCGCCTCGGCGTCCTGGCGCAGGTTCTTGCGCAGCTCCTTCAGCGCTAGGTTGGTCTCCACATACGTCTTCTTGAAGCGCTCGAGCTCGGCCTGCTGCTCGGGCGATAGGATTTGCGCGCCTTTCGCCGCGCCGCCTTGCGCCTTCTGCAGCTCCTGCAGGCGCGCCTGGGTCTTCTGCTTCTCCTCCTCGAGCGCCTGGATCTTGCCGAAGTACTCCTTCTGCGCCTCGGCCTCGAGTTCACGCACCACGGTGAGTGGACGGAAAGCTCCCGCGCGGCTGCGCAACGAGATCAACTCGTCGCCGGCGGCGAACTGCTCGACCATGCCAAGCGCGAACGCGAGATTGCCGTTCGAAGGCACGACGACCTTGCGCCCGAAGACGTCCTGGATATCCACGGCGGCGCCGTCGGCCAGCATGTCGACGTCGCCCACCACGATCACGGAGTTCTCCGGCGACTCGCGCAGTGCCGGCGTTCCCGGCGCCGCAGGTTTCTTTTCATCCTCTTTCACGCCCTCCGGGAATGCGGTCGTGAACTTGCCCGTAAGCCGCAGGGCGAGCGGCATGGGATTGCCCGAAGGGTTGAAGCTGCGCGTTGCTTCTTCGCCTGATTTGGTCGCGTTCATGGTGTCGACCAGCATCGAGTTCGGCGACGAACGCACGAGCTCGGTCGCTTTCAGGTTTTCCGGAGTTTTGAGCTCGAACGCGCCGCCGAAGGCGTAGAGCAGCGTTTCAATTTGCCCGGTGACGATGTCGTCGCGGCTGAACGCGGTGCGATTGAGCGAGAGCACGGTCGGCGTGTAACGGGCGCCGCCGCCCGAGCCGAACACCACGTCCGCGACCACCTTGCCGGGGTCCATCTGTACGCCCCAGGTCTTGAAGAGGGTGGGCAGCGTGGAGGCCGAAGGCGTTGGCGGCACGCCCGGCATCGTCGGCATCTGGTCGAAATAGGCGTAGGGATCGACGAACACGATGAGCTTGCCGCCGCGCATCACGAACTGGTCGAGCGCATACTCCGATACCGGCTGGATGTCGCGCGGGTGGATGACGAGGAGGACATTGATCTCCTTGTCGATCTCCTTCGCCGTGAGCGGTACTTCCCGCACGTCGAACTCGCGCTTGAGCTCGTTCGCCAGGACCCAGGGGTCCGAAGACTGGCGTGTGAAGGGGTTGAAGCGTTCACCGAGCACCGGCAGCCCGGCCATCAGGCCGATCTTCGGCCGCTCGGATGATCCGACGCGCGCGATCGCGCGCACGAGGTCGTATTCGAGCAGCCGCTCGCGCTGCGGCGAAATGTTGGGCAGCGTCTGCTTGCGGTCGAGCTGCGTCACGGCGACGCCGAGATAGAACTGCTCGCCGGTGAAGAGCTGCTGCGGCTCGATGCCGTCGAGCTGGGCCGCGTCTTCCTCCTCGGAGTCGGGCCGCGGGTTGTAGCGCTCGACAACAAGGTTCGCCCCGGCCGCGCTCTTGAACTCGCGCACCACGTCCTCGACACGCTGCGCGAAGCCGCGCAACTGCACCGGCACGCTCTCGCCTTGCGAGACATACACCTTGAGCTTCACCTGCGCCTGCAAATTCGCGAGGATCTTCTTGGTGCCGGGCGAGAGCGTGTAGAGGTTGCCCTCGGTCAGGTCGAGCCGCGCCGGTACGCGCGACACCAGGAAGTTGACGGCGACGAGGATCAGGAAAAGCGCGACCAGGCCGACCGCGGAATAGATCAGGGGTTCGTATTTCTTCATCCCGCTCTATGCCCGCGGATGATGATGCCGGTCGCGAACAGCGCGAAGCCGATCACCGAAAGGAAGAACAGAAAGTCGCGCAGGTCGATCACGCCGCGCTGGAACGCGTCGTAATGCGTGACCACCGAGAACGCCGCCACCGTATCCACCACCGCCGGACTCGCCCAGCGCGTGAGGAGATCGGTGACCGGGTTGAATCCGGCGAGGATGAGGAAGAGGCAGATCACTACCGACAGGATGAACGCCACCACCTGGTTTCGCGTCATCGCCGAGGTCATGCAGCTCACCGCGAGATAGGCGCCGGCGAGGAGGAAGCTGCCGACATACCCGGCGGCGATGATGCCGTTATCCGGATCTCCCAGGATGTTGACCGTGAGGATCGCTGGAAAGGTAAGCGCGAGGGCGAGCGCGAGGAACAGCCACGAAGCGATGAACTTGGCGACGATCGCCTGCCACGGCGCCACCGGCATGGTGAGCAGGAGCTCAAGCGTTCCGGAGCGGCGCTCCTCCGCCCACAGACGCATGCCCACCGCCGGAACCAGCACGAGGTACAGCCACGGATGCCAGCCGAAAAAGGCGGCGAGGCTCGCTTCGCCGCGCTCGAAGAAGTTCCCCGCGGTGAAGGTAAAGAAACCGGTGAGCAGGAGAAAGATGACGAGAAAGACGTACGCCACCGGCGAGGTGAAGTATGCGCGAAGCTCGCGCTTCGCAATGGTCCAGACCGCTCTCATCGCTTGACTGTATCGGGCAGCGTGATTCGGCGGAATACCTCGTCGAGTTCGCCGCGCTCGCTGTACATGCCTTCGACCTTCCAGCCTTCGCGCGCCACCATCTCGACGACGGCGCGAGCGAGCTCGGACGACTGCCTTTTGTCCTTCGGATAGACGCGAAACGCGCCGCCCAGATCCTCGACCCTGCCGAGCTCGGACAGCTTTTCCGCGGTCGCGCCATGGGCTGAGATCGTCACTGCGCCGGCAAGTTCCGACATGTCGCGCAGCTCTTCGGGCGTGCCGTTGGCCACGATCTTGCCGCGGTCGATGATGATGGCGCGGGTGCAGGCGGCGTCGACCTCTTCCAGGATGTGCGTCGAGAATACGATCGCCTTCTTCTTTCCGAGCGTACGGATCAGGTTGCGCACCTCGTGCTTTTGGTTCGGATCAAGGCCGTCGGTGGGCTCGTCCATGATGAGCACATCGGGATCGTGGATGAGCGCCTGCGCGAGGCAGGTGCGGTGCTTGTAACCCTTCGACAGCGTGTCGATGGACTGGCGCAGTACCGACTCCAGGAAGCAGAGCTCCACCACGCGGTTCACAGCCTGCTTGCGCTTCGAGCCTTCCAAACCGCGCAGCTCGGCGGCGAAGTCGAGGAACGCCTTGACCGTCATGTCGGGGTAGGAGGCGGCATTCTCCGGCAGGTAGCCGATCAGGCGCTTCGCGGCCAGCGGAGATTCCATGACGTCGTGGCCGCCGACGCTGACTCGTCCGGCGCTCGGCGGCATGAAGCCCGTGATCATGCGCATGGTGGTGGACTTGCCGGCGCCGTTCGGACCCAGGAAGCCAAGCACCTCGCCACGCTCGACATTGAAGGAAACGCCGTCCACGGCGCGCTTGGAGCCAAATGTCTTGACCAGGTTTTCAATGCGGATCATGCGTTTACTGCGGGACCATCTTTCAAGGGGGCGCATTATCGCTTAAATTCACGCCTCCTAGCCGACCCTATTCCCCGGAGGAGCCCAATGCGTGTCCTTTTAGCGGCCGTCCTGTCCATCAGCGCCGCCGTTGCCTTCGCGCAGCCGAGTCTCAAAATGATGATTCCCGCGAACCCCGGAGG
>JAICPQ010000156.1 GCA_025929745.1 Burkholderiales bacterium
CTTCAGACGCACGTCGATGATCTCGACGCCGATCCTCTTCAGGTCCTGATCGACCTTCTCGCGCACGCGCGCCATCACCTGCTCGCGCTCCCCCGACACCACCTCGTGCACCGTGCGCGCGCCGAACTCGTCGCCCTGCACGCTCACGTAGTACTGGCGCACGTCGGCGATGCGCCACTTTACGAAAGAGTCGACCAGCACCGGCCGGTTGCCCTGCGTGAGAAAGCGCAGCGGCTCGGCGTCGTCGAAGGTGAGGATGCGCATGTCGAAGTGGCGCACGTTCTGCAGGAGCGGCCACTTGAAATGCAGCCCGGAGCGGTTCACCACCTCCTTGACCTCGCCGAGCTGGAACACGATCGCGTTCTGGCGCTGGTCGACGGTGAAGAGCGCGCTCGACACGATGAGCGCGACGACCGCGAGGACAGCGATGATGGGGCCGAGAGCTCTCATCAGCGTTCGTTGCGCTCGCGACCGCGCAGCGCTTCGCGCGAGCGCGGACCGGCTTCGGCCGGCGGTTCGGGCGGCGTGGCGCGCGGCGCCGGCGTTTCGGTGCCCGCGCCCGCGCTCTGCATGACCTTCTCGAGCGGCAGGTAGAGCAGGTTGCCGGAGCCGCGATAGTCCATCATGATCTTCGAGGTCGAGGTGAGCACCGCCTGCATGGTCTCGATGTAGATGCGCTCGCGCGTGACCGCCGGCGCCTTGGCGTACTCGGCGAGCACCTGCTTGAAGCGCGACGCATCCCCGTCGGCGTTGGCGATCACGCGCTGGCGGTAACCTTCGGCTTCCTGCTGCAGCCGCGCCGCGGTGCCGCGCGCGCGCGGGATCACGTCGTTGGCGTAGGACTGGCCTTCGTTCTTCTGGCGCTCGCGGTCCTGACCGGCCTTGACCGCGTCATCGAACGCGGCCTGCACCTGCTCGGGCGGCTGCGCGTTCTGGACTGTCACCGTGCTCACCTGAATGCCGGTGCCGTAGCGATCGTGGATCTGCTGCATGAGATCGCGCGACCGGTTCGCCACGTCGACCTGGGTCTCGTACAGGATCGCGTCCATGCGGTTCTTGCCGATGACCTCGCGCATCGCCGTCTCGGCGATCTGCATCGCCGATTCGTCGGGCCGGCGCACGTTGAAGACAAAGTCGCGCGCGTCCTTCACCGTGTACTGCACCGCGAACTGCAGGTCGACGATGTTCTCGTCGTCGGTGAGCATCAGCGATTCCTTGAGCACCTTGGTGCGCACGTTGTTGCGGTAGCCGACTTCGAGCGTACGCACCTGCTGCAGATTGACGATCTCGTTCGACTGGATCGGCCACGGCAGCCGCCAGCGCAGGCCCGGCGACGTTTCCTGCGAGTAGCGTCCGAAGGTGAGGACGACGCCACGCTGGCCTTCCACCACGATGTAGAACCCGCTCGCCAGCCACACGGCGATGACGAGGGCGAGCAGCACACCGGCGCCGCCGCCCAAACCGCGCGCGCTCGGCGGGCGCGGTGGCTCGTCGCCGCCGCGGCGCCGACCGAAGAGATCACTCAAGCGCCGGTTGAAGTTGCGCCACAGTTCGTCCAAATCCGGCGGGCCCTGGTTGCCGCCAGAGGGTCCCTGCGGGCCGCGGGAACCGCGCCCCCAGTTGGGGTCGTTCAAAGACATGTGGTTTTAGTGAGTATGGGCCGGAAGAGCGCTGGGGCCTCGATCCGTGGCGCGCGCCTTTGCGAACTCGGCGATCGCTTCGCGCAGCAGTCCGATTCCGGCGCCAGTGCGCGCGCTCACGAATACGCGGGAAATCCTACCATATTGATCGCGCTCGATTCTTGGCTCCATCGCGGCCGCGTCGATCTTGTTCCAGACGAGAATGCGCGGCGCTTCGCCCGCCGGTATCTCGGCGAGCACGGCATGGACCGCCTGCGCCTGCTCCTCGCGCACCGCCGAGGACGCGTCGACCACATGGAGGAGGAGATCCGCATGCACGGTTTCCTCCAGCGTCGCGCGAAAGGCCGCCACCAGCCCGTGCGGCAGCTCGCGGATGAAGCCGACGGTGTCCGAGATCACCACGTTGCCTGCCTGGGGTATCCACAAGCGTCGCGTGGTGGTATCGAGCGTCGCGAAGAGCTGGTCGGCTTCGTAGGCCCTGGCGCGAGTGAGCGTGTTGAAAAGCGTGGACTTGCCGGCATTGGTGTACCCGACGATCGAAACCGACAGCACCTCGCCGCGTGCCCGTGCGCGGCGCTGCACGGTCCTTTGCTTCTTCAGCGTGTCGAGCTTCTTCTTAAGAACACGAACCCGGTTGGCGATATAGCGCCGATCGAGCTCAAGCTGCGTCTCGCCCGGGCCGCCGGTCTTGCCCAGGCCGCCGCGCTGGCGCTCAAGGTGCGTCCAGCCGCGCACCAGGCGCGTGGCGTGATGCTCGAGCTGCGCGAGCTCGACCTGGAGCTTGCCTTCGTTGGTCTGCGCGCGCTGCGCGAAGATCTCGAGGATGAGCTCGGTGCGGTCCATGACGCGGCGCGCGATCTCGCGCTCGACGTTGCGCTCCTGCGCCGGCGAGAGCGCGTGGTTGAAGACCACGTACATCGCGCCGATTTCTTCCGCCGCGCGCGCGATTTCCTGGACCTTGCCCGAGCCGGCGTAGAACTTCGGATCGGGCCGCGCGCGGCGGCCCTTGATGACGCGATGGCGCTTCACGCCGGCGCTCTCGACGAGGCGCACGACCTCTTCGACGCTCTCCTCGTAATTGTCGTCGCCGAAGTCGAGGCAGACGACGACCGCCGCCTGGGGATCGGCGGCTGCGGCGGGGCGCTCGATCAAATCCTTGCTACTCGGGATCCTTATCGGCGCCGAGGCTGATCGGGCGCGACGGGACCACGGTGGAGATGGCGTGCTTGTAGACCATCTGGGTGACGGAATTGCGCAGCAGCACGACGTATTGGTCGAAGGACTCGATTTGTCCCTGCAGCTTGATGCCGTTCACGAGGTAGATGGAGACCGGCACATGCTCCTTGCGAAGCGTGTTCAAGAATGGGTCTTGTAGCAACTGCCCTTTGTTGCTCATGTTCTTCTCTCTTGGGAGTTTTATCGCCGGCTTTGCATCCATACTAATTGATTTTACGGCCCTTTACTACCGTCGGCGGCGAGACGTCGGCGCATTGCGCGCGATGCCGAAGTGCATGATCGGCAAGGACACAGGCGAGCATGGCTTCGGCGATGGGGGTGGCGCGGATGCCGACGCACGGATCGTGGCGCCCGGTGGTCTCGATCGTCGTCGGCTGGCCGCGCACGTCGATCGTGCGACGTGGAAGTCGGATGCTTGAGGTGGGTTTGAGCGCGAGCGACACCGTGAGGTCCTGCCCGGTGGAGATGCCGCCAAGCACGCCGCCGTTGTTGTTCGAAAGAAATCCGTCGGGGGTCATTTCGTCGCCGTGCTCGCTTCCCTTCTGCACGATGGACTCAAATCCAGCACCGATCTCTACGCCCTTGACCGCATTGATGGACATCATGGCCCAGGCGATGTCGGCGTCGAGCCGCCCGTACACCGGCTCGCCCCAGCCCACCGGAACGCCCTCGGCCACCACGTTCACGCGAGCGCCGCATGAATCGCCGCTCGCGCGCAGCTCGTCCATGAATTTTTCCAGCTCGGGTACCTGCGCGGCATCGGCGGCGAAAAACGGGTTCCTGTCCACGTCGCTCCACGAGCGAAACGCGAGCTTGCGTGGACCAAGCTGCGCCAGATAGCCGCGGATCTGCACGCCGTAACGCTCGTTCAGCCACTTCTTCGCGATCGCACCGGCGGCGACGCGGATCACCGTCTCGCGCGCCGAGGCGCGACCGCCGCCGCGCGGATCGCGCGCGCCGTACTTTTGCCAGTAGGTGTAATCGGCGTGTCCCGGGCGAAACTTCTCGGCAATCGCCGAGTAGTCCTTCGAGCGCTGGTCTTCGTTGCGGACAAGAAAGCCGATCGCGGTGCCGGTGGTGCGTCCTTCGTACACGCCGGAGAGAATCTCCACCGCATCCGATTCGCGCCGCTGCGTGACGTGGCGCGACGAACCCGGCTTCCTGCGCTCGAGCTCGCGCTGCAGGTCCGCCGCCGAGAGCGCAAGTCCCGGCGGACAGCCGTCGACGACGCCGCCGTAGGCCGGGCCATGCGATTCGCCGAACGAGGTGACGCAGAAAAGCGTACCGAACGTATTGCCGGACATGTTTCGGATCATCTCACGAAAAATTCGCGCGTCTCGAATACGCGCGCGGCGAGGGCTTTGCCGTTCGCGCGCAGGCTGCGCTTCAGCACGAAGTCGAAGAGGAGCGGATTGTGCAGCCGGATATCGCGCAGCACCGGCGCTGCGGCCGGCTCGAGCAGCTTGAGCGAAACGAGATAGTCCACCGAAAAGATCGGCATCACGCCGGGCAACGGATAGTCCGAGCCGTTCAGCAGCCGCGCATGCCAGGCGTCAGCTTCGATCACGCGCGCGAGCGCGGGACCGGCGCGGTTCACCTGCGTCATCGCGGAAACATCGCCGTAGCAGTTCGCGTAGCGCTCGAAAACGCGCACGAACAGCGAAAAGCTCTCGACATAGGGCCCGTTCGCGCCGCGATCGAGATCGCGGTCCTCGCCCATGGAGGCGCAATGCGCGACCACCACACGCACACCAGCGTCGAGCGCGCGGCGCAAGCGCAGCGGGTTGCCGAAGTCGTGCGCCTCGCGACCGAGCACCGCGCGCTCGAGGCCCGCGTGCGCGACGAGCGGCAGGTCGGCTTTTTTCAGAGCCTGGAAGAATTGATCGCATCTTGAGGATGCCGGATCGATGCCCATGGCCGATGGAAGCCACTTCACCGCGCGCGCGCCGTCGCGCACCGCCTGCTCGAGCGCCGCGACGGCGTCGCCGCGATACGGATGAATCGAGGCCGCCCATTCGAAATAATCCGGGTGCTTTCGTGCCACGTCGCGCGCGTAGCGGTCGGGGATGTGGAAGATAGTGTGAACCGCGTCGGGCTCGCCGCGCTCGTCGTAGGCGCGCTCGAATGCGTAAAGCAGGAGCTTCGCGCCCGGGCGCATGCCGTCAATCAGATTGTGCATGCGCTCCACGTAGGCGCGATCGACGCTGTCGCGCGCCTGGTGCGCGCATCCCGCATTCAGGAAGAACAGGCGCCGCGCGTACTGCCCCGGGTTGAGCAGGCTGTCCGTCGCGGGGTTGACGTAGATGCCGCTGTCCGAGTCGCCGGTGCCGACGAGATGCGAGTGGCTGTCCCACACGCGCGTGGCGTCGATTCCCTCCCATGCCGCGCGCACGAGCTCGTGGTTTGCGAGATGCCGCGGCAGCTCGGCATGGCACGGATTCCAGAAGCCCTGCTCCGGCCAATAGCGCCACGCCGCGGCAGCGGCGATGCCGGCAGCGCCGACGCCGCCTAGGAGAAGCTTTCTACGCGGGCCAATTCTTGATGTAACCCTTGAGCATCTTGTTTTCGAAGTCCTGTTCTTCGAGCACCGCTTTGGCGACATCTCGGAACGAGATCACGCCGATCAGCCGTCCGTCGTGCAGCACCGGCAGGTAGCGCGCGCCGCTCGCGATCATCGTGCGGCGCAGGTCGTTCACTTCCATGTCCGGAGTCGCGGTGACCGGGTTCTTCACCATGATGTCGGCGACTTTGACGTCGTTGAGCGTGCCGCCGCGCGCAGCGATCGCGCGCAGCAGCTCGTGGAAGGTGAGCATCCCTACCATGCGGTCCTGCTCCAGCACGACGAGCGAGCCAAGGTTCTCTTTCGCCATCGTCGCGACCGCATCGGTGGCGCGCCCGGCCGGGTCGATGCTCAGGAGGCGATTGCCCTTCACGCGCAGGATCTCTCTTACTTGCATCGCGTCTTCCTCCTTGCGAGTCCCGCCCAAAGTCTACAATCTTCCGTGGACAAAGTGGCCCTCGTCACGGGCGGCGCGCAAGGAATCGGCCAGGGAATTGCTGCGCTGCTTACCGCGCGCGGCTGGCAGGTGGCGGTCGCCGACCTGCGGGAAAGCCCTGATTTCTTCTTCGTCCGCTGCGACGTGGCGCGCGAGACGGCGGTACGGGCGTGCATCGCAAAAGTGCTGAAGCGCTTTGGCCGCCTGGACGCGGTCGTGAACAACGCCGGCATCGCCGACCCGGACACTGGACCGCCGGAGCGTCTCTTGCTCAAGGACTGGAACCGGCGCATCGGCACCAACCTCACCGCAGCGTTCCTCATGGCGAAGCACGCCGCGCGCCACCTGCGCCGCACGCGCGGCGCCATAGTCAACATCGCCTCGACGCGCGCGCTGCAATCGGAGCCGAACAACGAACCTTACGCGGCGTCGAAAGCCGGCCTCATCGGGCTCACCCAGGCGCTCGCGCTCAGCTTGGGCCCGGAGGTCCGCGTGAACTGCGTGAGCCCCGGCTGGATCGCGCACCAGGCGGTGCGCCGGAAAGACCACGCGCAACACCCCGTCGGCCGCGTCGGCCGCGACGACGACGTCGCCGAGCTCGTCGCGTACCTCGTTTCCGACGCCTCGGGCTTCGTCACCGGCCAGAACTTCGTCATCGACGGCGGCATGACGAAAAAGATGATCTATCTATGAAGGCTGAAATCGGGGTCAGAGCCCGATTGTTCTTCGCGGTGGTCACCAGCCTGCTTCTTCATGGATGTGCGACAGCGCCGACCGTCGCATGCACGATGGAAGCGAAGCAGTGCCCCGATGGCAGCTACGTCGGCCGCGATCCGGCAATGAACTGCCAGTTCAGGCCCTGCGCCAGGTAAAGAGAAGGAGTCCGGCCCCTTTTCGGAAAAAAGGGTCCTGACCC
>JAICPQ010000068.1 GCA_025929745.1 Burkholderiales bacterium
CGCGACGCTATAGCGCGCGCCCAGCAGGCGTGCGAGCCAGGCGCCGCGCGGGTGCTCGGACAGATGCACCAGAAGGTCGTACGCGCGCGCCCGCAATGAGGACAAGAGGCGCTTCTCGCAGGCGAGGCGCGTCAGCGCACCCTCGCCGCGCCACCTGCGTCCGACCAGGTGGAGCTGCGCGAGGGCCGGGTGACCTTCTAGCATCGGCGCGGTGTCGTCGTAGACCAGCGCATCGACCTCCAGCTTCGGTGCTCGCGCCTTGAGCAGAGACAGAACCGGCGCTGCGAGCAGCACGTCGCCGTGGTGCCGCAGCTTGACGACCAGCGCGCGCCCGCATTCCCCCAGCGGGACGGCATCCCTCACCATGGCGCCAGTTTACTAGGCTCTACAGCCTGAGCTCCGCAATGAATCCGAACGAGCGCTCCGGCAGCGGGTACACCGAATAGCGATCGGGCGTAAAAGCGCTGCGCACCGCGTAGTCGTAGTAGTTCTCGTTAAGCAGATTGTTGAGCGTGGCCGCGAGCCGGCCCCAGCGATAGGTCTGAGTGAGCTTTACGTCCACCACGTAGTACGCCGGGATGCGGTGCCCGAGCGTGTTCGGCTCGTCGTTGTCCAGCACCTGCTCACTCACCGCGGTTAACGCGCCGGACAACCGCGTGCGCGGTGCGACATCCCACGCCGCGGCCAGATTCAGCTTGTGCCGCGGCACGAGCGGCACCGTCTTGCCGCCGATGGGAATGTTGGTGCCGATGGCGAAAGGCGAGCCCTGCAGCGTCCCTTCCAGGAACTTAGCGTCGGTGTACGCATAAGCGGCTTTGAACCCTCCCCAACGAGCTTCCAGCTCCGCACCCTGCCGGCGCGACGGCGGCAGGTTGGTGTTGCCGACGCCCGTCGTGAACGGGTCGAGATGGATCTCGTCGAAGACGTCCACGCGAAAAAGCGTAGCGCGCGCAGCGCGCGATCCAGCGCGCCACTCGGCGCCGGCCTCGTGAGTGCGCGCGCTCTGCGGCCGCAGGATCTGAAACTGTGGCGCGAAGTTGAGGTCGCTCTCGTAGATCTCCTCGGCGTTCACGAAGCGGAAGGCGCGCCCGGCGCGCGCGAACGCCGCCCACCGCGGCGTGAAGACGTGCCGCACGCCGAGCTCCCACGCGTGCTCTCGCTGAGTTTCGCTCACCGCCGGCGCGGCGCTGCAGAAAGAGCAGCCGGGCGCGCTAGGGTCGACCACGTCCTGCCCGGAATATTTGGCGCGCTCCTCACGCCAGCCGGCGCTCACAACCGTCACCGGCGTGAGCTCAATGGTGTCAAGCAGGTAAAAGCCGGTCGTGTCCTGGTCGATCGACACCTGGTTCGTGGGCCGCACCAGATTTTCCGGCCGGTCGGTACGCTGCGAGCGGTATTGCCAGCGATGAAGGTCGACGCCGACCACAACGGTATGGTCGCGCCACGGCACCTTGAGGCGCGGCGTGAGCGAGCGCAGTTCGAGGTCGTCGGCGCGATACGTCGGGAAACCACCCTGATCGAAGTACGAACGCTGATCCTTATCGCGCGTGTCGGCGCCGATCGAGAACTCCGCGACGCCGAAGCGCTGCAAGAACGAGACGCGCGCGCGGTTGCCGTCGCGGCTCGCGTAGTCAAGAGGAGTCGACGCGCCGCGGCGGTCGGTCGAGTACTCGTCCAGGCCGATCGAGGGCTGTACGAAGCGCCCGCCGGGCAGGCGGATGTCTTGACGATCGGCGCCGAAGCGAAGGTCGAGCGCTCCGTCGCCCAGGGCCCAGCGCAAACTGAGCGTGGCGTTCTCCTGCTCGTTGCGGTTGTTCTCGCGGTAGCCGTCGGAGCGGAAGGCGTGAAGCGAGGCGTTCGCGCCGACGCTGCCCACACCGTAAGCGCCGTAGACCTGGCCCTCGCGCGTCTCGTAGCTCGCCACGCGGCCCATGATTTCAAAGCTCTTTCCCGGGGCGAGCGGCGAGCGCGTCACGATGTTGACGATGCCGGCCACCGCCCCGTCGCCGTAAAGCACGCCGCCTGCGCCGCGCACGATCTCGACGCGCTCAATGGATGCAAGCGGAATCGCCGCCCACTGCACGCCGGAGAGATCGAAATCGTTCAGCCGGCGCCCGTCGAGCAGGACGAGCGTGTTCTGCGCCCCCGTGACGCCGAAGCCGCGCAGATCGAGGGAGGTGTAGGCGGCGTTGTTGCCGTAGAAATCCTTCGCCGTGAAGCCGACCTCGCCCGAGATGAGCTCCGGCAGCGTGCGAGCTGCGCTCCTTTCGATGTCTTCCTGCGTGATGACGGTGATGCTGGCCGGCATCCGGCGGATTTCCTCGGGAAAGCGCGGCGCGGTGATGAGCACGTCCTGGGCGAAGCAAGTGGAGCAAACGGCGAGAGCTGCAGCGGCGAGGCGCATTGAACCCTCCCGGCGCCTTCCCCGACGCCTGATATGGTTGATGGGCGCTCCAGGCCGGTCTCCGGACTCGCGAGGCATGATCGCTCCGCCTTCCCGTGCTGGGCACAGTGGCTACTCCGAAGCGTCTCTCTCGCTTACCGTTGCGGGGGCAGTAGCGGCTTCTCACCGCTTTCCCGAGCACCTGGCAGCGGTGGATATCATAGGCCGATGCGCTGGCTCGCGCTTCTTGTCGTATGCGCCGCGGCGCACGCCGAAGTCGGCGTGGTCGACGACTATGGCAATAGCGTGCGCCTGCCGACCCCGGCGCGGCGCATCGTCTCTCTGGCGCCGCATCTCACGGAGCTCGTCCATGCCGCTGGCGGCGGCGCCAGCCTGGTCGGGGCCGTGGACTACAGCGACTACCCGCCGGCCGCGCGCAATCTGCCGCGCGTCGGCAGCGACGCGCACATCAACATCGAAGCGGTGCTGGCGCTCAAACCGGATCTGATCGTTGCCTGGCCCAATGCCGGCAGCGTGCGCGCTATCGATAGCCTCGCGAAGCTCGGCCTGCCGGTGTTCCGTTCCGAGCCACGCGAATTGGACGACATCGCGACCACGATCGAACGCCTCGGTGTCCTTACGGGTTCTGTCCGCGAAGCAGGGCGCGAGGCGCGCGCGTTTCGCGCGCGGCTCGCGACGCTCGAAAAACGCTACGCGGCGCAGCCGAGGCTCCGCGTTTTCTACCAAGTATGGGATCGACCGCTCGTCACGGTGAACGGTGCGCACGTCATCAGCAAGGTGATCGCGCTTTGCGGCGGCGAGAACGTGTTCGCGCATCTACCGCTGATCGCACCTGAAGTGGATGCCGAAGCCGTACTGCGCGCGAAGCCCGATGTCGTTGTCACGAGCACGTCTGGAGCGAAGCCACCGGTCTGGATTCGCGACGCGCGCTTCGCGGCAGTACCTGCGGACCTCATCCAGCGGCATACGCCGCGGCTCCTGGACGGCGCCGAGCAGGTCTGCCGCATCCTGGAACGGGTCCGTGCGGCTAGGTCATGAAGTACATGCAGAACACCGTCTTAATAGTTGACGCGGCTTGATTTTTGCAACATAGTGACGGGCGCGTGGAGAGCGACTTCAATTCGCTGGAGGCCAAGGTGGCGCAGTTCGTGACAATCTGCGACCGCTTGCGCGCCGAGAACATCGAGCTGCGCCAGCAGTTGGCCGCCGCGCGCAACGATGCCAAGCGGCTGCACGACAAGATCGACGGCGCCAAGGCTCGCCTCGAAGGCCTGCTTTCGCGGCTGCCCGGGTGAAGCCGCTCCGCATGGCCGAACCCAAGACCGTCGAAGTGACGCTCCTCGGCCGCAGCTATCGCGTGGCGTGCGAAGACCATGAACGCGATGCCCTCATGGAGGCGGTCGTCTATCTCGACGCCAAGATGAGCGAGATCCGCAAAGCCGGCAAAGTGATGGGCGCCGAACGCATCGCCGTGATGGCGGCGCTGAACGTGGCGCATGAATTGCTTACGCTCAAGCTCGGCGCCGGTTTTGACCTCGGCCAGGCGAAGCGTCGTCTGCACGCGCTCGAGTCGCAGATCGATGCGGCGATTGCAAAGCAGGACAAGTTGTTCTAAAAAAGCCTTGGTTCCCTGCGGTGTGCGACAGGGCCCAATTTTTCCGAACCGATAGCTTCCTTAGGTTGCGGACTTAGCGTCACTGTTGTGATCGTCCCTTGCGCTCGCGCGTATGCGGACGAACCTGATGTGACCGGAAAGCGACCACCCTGTTTAGCCAGGGTTCGGGAGCCGGGCCCACCGCCACAGGCGGGGAACTCTTCCTTCAACAATGAAATACTGGCTCATGAAATCCGAGCCCGACGAGTGCTCGATCGACGACGTGCTCTCGGCGCCGGGGCGCATCACGCCGTGGAGCGGCGTGCGCAACTATCAGGCGCGCAATTTCATGCGCGATCAGATGAAGGTCGGCGATGGCGTGCTCTTCTATCACTCGAGCTGCGAGCAGCCCGGCATCGCGGGCATCGCCGAAGTGGCCTCGGCGCCATACCCCGACAAGTCGCAGTTCGACCGCAGGAGCCCCTATTACGACGCCAGCTCCAGCAAAGACAACCCGCGATGGGTGAACGTTGACGTGCGCGCCCTGCGCAAGACACGCCTTGTTTCGCTTTCGGAGCTGCGCAAGCACAAGGCGCTCGGCGGCATGCGCCTGCTGAAACCGGGCAACCGTCTGTCGATCACGCCGGTGACGGAGAGCGAGTGGAAGTACATCGCAAGGCTCGTCTGAAGAACGACGTCCTGCTGAGAGCGTTGGCGTGCAAGCCGACGCCTTATACCCCGATCTGGCTCATGCGCCAGGCGGGCCGCTACCTGCCGGAATACAACGCCACGCGCGCGAAGGCCGGTAGCTTCCTTAAGCTCGCGAAAACGCCCGCCCTCGCCGCCGAAGTGACGTTGCAGCCGCTCGAGCGCTTTCCGCTCGACGCGGCGATCGTGTTCTCCGACATTCTCACCATCCCCGACGCCATGGGCCTCGGCCTTTTTTTCGCGGAGGGCGAGGGGCCGCGCTTCGAGCGCCCCCTGCGCGACGAGGCGGCGATCCGCAAGCTCGCGGCCCCCGATCCGAATGCGGAGCTCCGCTACGTAATGGATGCGATCCGCGAGAGCCGCAACGGCATTGCGGGACGCGTTCCCCTGATCGGATTCTCGGGGAGTCCGTTCACGCTTGCCTGCTACATGGTCGAAGGTTCCGGTAGTGACGACTGGCGCAATCTGAAATCGATGCGCTACGTGCGGCCGGAGTTGCTGCATCGCATTCTTGAGGTAAACGCAAAAGCCGTCGCCGATTACCTCAACGCGCAGATCGCTGCCGGCGCTGATGCGGTGATGTTGTTCGACACGTGGGGCGGCATCCTCGCGCACGACGATTACGAAGCGTTTTCCCTGCGCTATTCGCGTCAGGTTTTGGAAAACGTGCCCGGCGCGCCGACTATCCTCTTCACCAAAGGCGGAAGCCCATGGCTCGCAGCGATGATGAACAGTGGATGTAACGCGATCGGACTTGACTGGACCGCCGATGCGCGCGCCGCGCGCAACATGGCAGCGGGGCGCGTTGCCCTGCAGGGCCACTTGGATCCGGCCGCGCTTTTCGCACCGCCCGAGCGCGTGCGCGAAGCCGCGCGCAAGGTAATCGACAGCTTCGGTGTAGAGCCGGGCCACGTCTTCAATCTCGGCCATGGCTTGCAACCGAAAACACCGGTGGAATCCGTGGCCGCCCTTGTAGACGAAGTGCGCGCTTACAGCCGAGCCCTGAAGCTCTGACTTATGCACATTGACGCCGCGCAGCAACGCCTCGCCTAGGTGCGGAACATTCTCCGGGCAAGCGTACCGTAAGCGGTTGAAGCGTAAGACCAAAGCCGTCGTTGTCGCAGCGGGCCGTCCCCCATTCGCTCGGTCATCGCCCTATGTGACACGAGAATGAAGCGCTTACCCACAGTTTTATCCACAAACCATAAGTCCTTGCCGGACCGGGAATTTTCGTTCGTGCGGGTCGCACTACACGTACCGCTGCACAAGTTCTTCGACTACTCGCTACCAGAGGCGATCACAGCACGCATCGGCGATCGCGTCGCCGTGAGATTCGGCGCGCAGCAAAAGATCGGCATCGTCATTGAAGAGCGCACGCAAGCGGCTGTCGCGGTCGAGCGGATCAAACCAATCATTGCGCTGCGCGATGATGCGCCGCGTCTTCCGCCCGACTGGATTGCGCTCATGCGTTTCCTTTCCGGCTATTACCAGCGCCCACTCGGCGAAACGATGGTCGCCGCGCTGCCGCCCCGGCTACGCTCGACGAAACCGCTGCCGCGAAAAGCACTCGAGCAGGATGGTCAAGCGTTCGGCGCGCGTTTCATACCGAACCACCGCCTCAATTCCGCTCAGGCTGCGGTACTCGAGCGCATACCCAATGGATTTGGCACGTTTCTGCTGCACGGAGTCACCGGAAGCGGCAAGACCGAGGTGTACCTCCATCTCGTGGCGCGCACCCTGCAGCGTGGCCTGCAGGCGCTCGTCCTGGTTCCCGAGATCAGCCTAACGCCCCAACTCGAAGCGCGCTTTCGCGCCGCGTTTCCTGACGCGAGGCTTGCGCTCATGCACAGCGCATTGGAAGACGTGGCGCGCACTAGCGCATGGCTCGCTGCGGCACGCGGCGAGGCGGGCATTGTGCTGGGCACGCGGCTCGCTGTGCTTGCGCCAATGCCGCGGCTCGGGGTCGTCGTAGTCGACGAGGAACACGACGCTTCCTTCAAGCAGCAGGAAGGCCTGCGCTACTCAGCGCGCGACGCGGCCGTGTATCGAGCCAAGCTCGCCGGATGCCCCGTGATCCTGGGCACGGCTACGCCGTCGCTCGAAAGCTGGCATAACTGGATGCTCGGCCGATACGAAAAGCTGGAGCTTGCGGAGCGCGCTGCCGCGGGGGCCGTGCTTCCATCGGTCAGCACCGTCGACGTGCGCGAGGACTCGCCGCAGCAGGGGCTGTGCGCGAGAACGGTTTCAGCGATCGCGACGCGCCTGGAAAGAGGCGAGCAAAGCCTCGTTTTCATTAATCGCCGTGGCTACGCGCCGGTGCTCGCCTGCGAAGCCTGCGGCTGGACAGCCGGGTGCGAGCGCTGCACTGCTCGCATGGTTCTGCACGCCGCCGACCGTCGCCTGCGCTGCCACCATTGCGGCGCCGAGGCGGCGATTGCGGGCAACTGTCCGACCTGCGGCAACGTGGATCTAAAGCCGATGGGACGCGGCACGCAGCGCGTAGAAGAGACACTGGCCGCGCTTTTTGCCGGCGCGAGGATCGTGCGCATCGACCGCGACAGCGCACGGCGTCGAGCCGATCTTGTGCGCACGCTGGAGAACATCCGGCAGGGCGAAGGAGACATTCTGGTCGGTACGCAACTCCTCGCAAAGGGACATGACTTCCCGTCGCTCACGCTGGTCGCCGTGCTGAACGCGGATACGGCGCTCGTTTCGACCGACTACCGGGCACCCGAGCGGCTGTTTGCGGTGCTTGCTCAAGTCGCCGGACGCGCCGGGCGCCGGGAGCGTCCCGGCGAGGTGCTCGTCCAGACCCGCTATCCGCGCCATCCGCTCTTTGCCGCCCTCACGCGCCATGACTTCGCCGGCTTTGCCAAGGCGCAGCTCGAAGAGCGGCGCGCGGCGGGCTTTCCGCCCTTCGTTTTCGAAGCCGCGTTGCGCGCGGAAGCGCCGAGGCTGGAAACGGCCATGGCCTTCCTCAAAACCATGGCGGGGGCCGTCGTCGCGCCCGAAGAAGTGCGCGTGTTCGATCCCGTGCCGCATGTGCTTACGCGGCGCGCGAACTTCGAGCGCGCCCAGGTCATCGTGCAATCGCCGTCGCGCCCAGCGCTCCAGCAATACCTTACGGCGCTTAGCGAGCAGCTGTTCGAAAACGCGCCGCGCCAGGTGCGGTGGCACCTCGACGTCGACCCAATCGAATTCGATTAAGCTTTTTCCGTGACTCCGGATCCGAAAGCGCGTCTCGCCGACGCCTTGCGCGCTGCGCTTGCCGCGCAGGCGCCCGAGCTCGCGGGAACGCCGGTAACTTTCGAGAAGCCGCGCCAGCCGGAGCACGGAGATTTTGCCTGCTCAATCGCGCTTCAGCTCGCCAAGCAGCTGAAGCGCAACCCGCGTCAGCTTGCCGAGGCGCTTACCGAGGCCGCGCTCGCCGGCTACCCGGAGTTCACGCAATCTTTCGCCGGCTATGAGATCGCCGGTCCCGGGTTCATTAACTTCCGCCTGCGCCCGCAGGTCAAGCTCGCGGCCATCCGCCTCGCGCTCGAGCCGGGCTGGGGACGCGCGCGCAAGGAAAAGCCCGCGTGCGTCCAGGTGGAATTCGTCTCGGCCAACCCGACCGGGCCCCTGCACGTCGGTCATGGACGCCAGGCGGCAATCGGCGACGCCCTCTCCGCCATTCTCGAAGCTTGCGGCGACAAAGTGACGCGCGAGTTCTACTACAACGACGCAGGTGCGCAGATCCAGAACCTCGCGCTCTCGGTGCAGGCACGGGCGCGCGGGACGAAGCCGGGCGACCAAGACTGGCCGCAGGATGGCTACGCCGGGGAGTACATCGTCGACATCGCGAGAACCTACAACGGGGCCGTGGAGGACCTGGATGCCATCCGCCGCTTCGCCGTTGATTACCTGCGTAAGGAGCAGGACATCGATCTGCGCGAGTTCGGCGTCAAGTTCGACGTCTACTACCTCGAATCGAGCCTCTACGCCGAGGGCAAGGTCGTCGAGGTCGTCAAAGCGCTCATCGCGAGCGGTAAGACCTACGAGAAAGACGGCGCGCTATGGCTGCGCACCACTGCGTACGGCGATGACAAAGATCGCGTGGTGCGCAAGTCCGACGGCACGTATACCTATTTCGTGCCCGATGTGGCCTATCACGTCACCAAATGGCGGCGCGGCTTTCGCAAGGTCATCAACATCCAGGGTTCCGACCACTTCGGCACCACGGCGCGGGTGCGCGCCGGACTTCAGGCGCTCGATCTCGGCGTCCCGCCGGGCTACCCGGACTATGTGCTTCACAGCATGGTGCGCGTCATGCGCGGCGGCGAGGAAGTCAAGATTTCCAAGCGCGCCGGCTCTTATGTCACGCTGCGCGACCTCCTCGACTGGGCGGGACGCGACGCCGTGCGCTTTTTCCTGCTCTCGCGCAAGGCTGACGCGGACTTCGTATTCGACATCGATCTGGCGCGCGCGCAGACCGAAGAGAACCCGGTGTACTACGTGCAATATGCACACGCTCGCGTCTGCAGCGTTTTCGCCAAGACCGAGTCCGCCGGGCTCGAGCGCGCGGAGCTCGCGCACCTCACCAACCCGCGCGAGCTCGAGCTCGCGCAGCGCATCGGCGAGTTTCCCGGTGTCGTGGCCGAGGCGGCGCGCGAGCTTTCGCCGCATTCGATCACCTTTTACCTGCGCAGCCTCGCGGCGGACTTTCACAGCTACTATAATGCCGAGCGCATCCTCGTCGACGACGAGGCGCTGCGCACGGCGCGCCTCGCGCTCTGCGCGGCGGTGCGCCAGACGCTCGCGAGCGGCCTGTCGCTCATCGGCGTCAGCGCTCCGGAGAAGATGTAATGCGAACCTCGCGAACGACCAGGACCAGGCCGCGCAAGCGCGAGGAAGGAAATTTCCTCGCCGGCATGGGCGTAGGCGTACTGGTCGGCCTGGCCGTGTCGCTCAGCATAGCCTTTTACCTCAATCGCACCCCGCTGCCCTTCATGAGCGGTGCCAAGCCGAAGCAGGCGGAAAAGAACGGCGCTGCGCCAAAACCGCCCGCGATCGCAGGCTTGCCGTCGGGCGCGCCGCCGGCGCCCGCGACCGGCGCCGAAAAGCCCAAGTTCGACTTCTACCGCATCCTCCCCGGTTCCGAGGAACCGGTCACCGAAAAGGAGATCCGGGAACGCCTGCGCGCGAAAAGCGGTCAACAGGATGCCGCCAAGGACGTTTATTTCATCCAGGCAGGCTCGTTTCAGAATCCCGCCGACGCGGACAACCAGAAGGCGCGGCTCGCCATCCTCGGCTTCGAGTCAAGCGTCGAGCCGGCGAACCTTCCGGACAAGGGCACCTGGTACCGTGTGCGCATGGGCCCGTACGCGAAGCTCGACGAGATCAACAAGGTGCGCCAGGCGCTCGCGCAGAACGGGATCGACGCCAGCCTGATCAAGGTAAAGGATCAGCAATGAATCACAGTCGCCGCAGTCTTGTCATCGCGCTCGCCTCCGCGCCTTTTGCGCGTCTTGCGTTCGCGCAGCAGCCATCGTTCCTCGAGCTCAATCCGCCGCAGCCGGTCGAAACGGCGGACAAGATCGAGGTGCTCGAGTTCTTCTGGTACGGCTGCATTCACTGCTACAACCTCGAACCCAAGATCGAAACGTGGCTGAAAACGCTGCCGAAGGATGTCGAATTCCGTCGGGTTCCCGCCGTGTTCAACGAGCGCTGGGCCCACGACGCCGCCATCTTCTATACGTTCGAGGCGCTCGGCTTGCTCGACAAGCTCCATCGTCCCTTCTTCGACGCCATCCATCGCGATCGGCTGCGCAGCGACAACGCCCAGGCGCTGAACGCCTGGCTCGAGAAGCAGGGCGTCGATCCGAAGAAGTTCGAGGCCACGCTGAAATCCTTCGGCGTGCAGAGCAAGACCAAGCGCGCGATCCGCCAGACCACCGCATACAAGATCGACGGCACGCCGGCGATGGCGGTGCACGGTCGCTACGTAGTGCCCTCGAGCGAGGCGATCCTGGAAAACGTCAACCGCCTCGTCGCCGCGGTGCGCAAGAACGGGATTTCGAAGTAACGAGTGCGGGTCGTCATCACCGGCGCCTCCTCCGGAATCGGCGAGGCGCTGGCCCGCTACTACGCTCGCGACGAAAACACCATCCTCGGCCTGGTTTCCCGCCGTGAGGTCGACGCGCGTGCTCTTTCCCGCAAGGCAATCTCCTACGCTGTCGACGTCACC
>JAICPQ010000259.1 GCA_025929745.1 Burkholderiales bacterium
GCACCTCAGGAAAAAGCACGTGCAGGACGAACCAGAGGGTGAGATTGAGGATCACCCCCACGACCGCCGCCGTGATCGCCGCGAGCGCGCCGGACAGGCGCGGATTACCGCGCAGCTGTTCCACGAATGGCGCAGCCGCGAAGATGAGCATCATCGGCGGCACGAACGTGACCCAGGTGGTCAGCGCCGACCCCAGGATTGCATTGATGGTGGGTGAAAACACCTCCGGGTTGCGATAGGCGCCGAGGAATCCTACGAACTGCGTGATCTTGATGAGCGGGCCCGGAAGCGTCTCGGCGAGCCCGAGGCCATCAACCATCTCCGGCGCGCTCATCCAGCCGTAGTTCTCCACCGCCTGCTGCGCCATGTATGCGAGCAGCGCATATGCGCCGCCGAAGCTCACCACGGCGAGCTTGGAAAAGAAAATCCCGATGTCGACGAAGACATGCTCCTTCCCTAGAAGGAGCGCGGACAGCGCCACCGGCGCCCACCAGAGCGTGAGGCCGACCAGGAGAGCGAGGGTGAACTGGCGCCAGCGGCGCGGATCGGCGGCGGCCGGCCGCGACGGCGCCCGGCTGGCGAAGAAGCCAACCAGCGCGGCGGCGAGCACGATGAGCGGAAAGGGCAGGTCGAGAAAGAAGATGCCGACGAACGCCGCGGCCGCGACGCCGATGAGGAGCTTCGTCTTGAGCGAGCGCCGGCCGATGCGGATCAACGCCTCGACTACGATGACCAGCACGGCCGCCTTGATGCCGAAGAGCGCGCCATCGATCACCGGGATGCCGCGGCCGAGGACGTAGAGCAGGCTCACGACGAGCATCACGATGGCGCCCGGGAGGACGAACAGGATGCCGGCGGCAAGCCCGCCGCGCAGGCCGTGCAGCAGCCAGCCGACGTAGGTCGCAAGTTTCTGCGCCTCGGGGCCGGGCAGCAGCATGCAGAAATTCAGCGCGTGCAGGTAGCGCTGCTCCTCGACCCACTTCTTCTCGTCGACGAGGATGCGGTGCATGAGCGCGATCTGCCCCGCCGGCCCGCCGAAGCCGAGGCAGCCGATCTTGAACCAGGTGCGCAGCGCGTCGCCGAAATCTACCTGCACGCTGCGTACAGGGCGTCGTACACGGCCATGCCGTGCTCAAGCAACGCGTGGTCGTCGGCGATGGTCTTGCCCAACCCCGTGGATATGGCGAGCAGCCCGGCCGCCTCGGGCGCCAGATCGAGGCGATGGGTGTCCGCGGCGCGCACGATGCGCGCGAGCCTGTCGAGCGCCGCGTCGCGCAAATTGAACTGCTCGATGAACGCGTCGAAGCTGCAGCGCTCGCCGTGGTGGCCGAACTCGGCGCCCGGAACGTCGAAGGGAATCGCCTCCGCGGTTTCCTTGACCTGCGCCGCGGGCACATACAGGAACTTGGCATCCGCGTCGATGAAGCGTCGAATGAGCCACGGGCAGGCGATGCGGTCGATCTTCGGCCGCTCGCGCGTCACCCAGCGCGTCGGCGCGCCGACGGGCTTCGCGATCGTCTCGCCGCCTTCCTCGCGCCAGTGCTCAATTCCGCCCTCGAGGTAGCGCGCGCCGAGCGCCTTCGCTGCGTTCTGGCTCACCTCATGGCCGTGCACGCAGTACACGACGATGTCGGCGTTCGGCAGCGCGCGCTTCCACTCCTCGAGCCTTTCGGGGTCCCGGCGCAGCGCGCCCTTGATGAAGTACGGCGATTCGAGGAAGCGCGCGTTTCGCCGCACGTCGATGACAAGCGGCGGCGTGCTCGTGCGCAGGGATTGCTTGAGTTCTGCTGCCGTGATGCTCGCGTCCATGGCGCTCTCCATAAAGGAAGTGTGCCGCAGAGCTTGGACGCAAGGCGTCTTGGAATGCCGGGGGTCTGCGGCCCCGACATGGAGCGGGAAAAGTCTATTTCAGCGCCGCAGCGCCGGCAAGCACGTGTGCACTCCGCCGGGGAGCGGCAGCACCTGCACCGACACGCCGTACATGCGTTCAAGGGTATCGGGTCGAATGACCTCGCGTGGCGCGCCGATCTCGAGGACGCGGCCTTCGGCGAGAAGCAGCGCGCGCTGCGCGCAGAGCAACGCGTGATCCGGGTCGTGACTCGAGAAGAGCACGGCGATGCCCGAGCGCGCGAGCGCCGTGATGCGCTCCAGAACACGCACTTGGTTGCCAAAGTCGAGGCTCGCGGTCGGCTCGTCCAGCACCAGAATGCGCGGCTCCTGCGCGAGCGCGCGCGCGACGAGCGCGAGCTGGCGCTCGCCGCCGGAGATCTCGGTGACCGGCTTGTCGGCGAGGCCCGCAATACCGAGCGATTCAAGCGCGCGGCCAGCTAAGTCCTCGTCCTCTTTTGAGGGCGAGGAAAATGCACCGAGATGCGCAGTGCGTCCCATGAGCACGAACTCGCGCACGCTATAGGCGAAGTACGCCGCATGGCCCTGGGGGACGTAGCCGATTTCGCGCGCAACCTGTGCGCGCGCCAGCAGGCCAAGCGGCTTTCCGCCGATGTCGATGGTTCCCGCATGAGGCTCGAGGAGGCCGAGCACGGTGCGGAAAAGCGTGGTCTTGCCGCCGCCGTTCGGCCCGAGCACGCACAGGGCTTCGCCGCCGGCGAGCGTGAAACTCACGTTGCGGCCGACCGTGCGGCCGGGAAAACCGAAAGCGAGGTCGTGGACTTCGAGCATCACCAGCTCCGCCGCGCGAGCGCGAAGAGCCACAAGAAGAACGGCGTTCCGATGAGCGCAGTGAGCACGCCCGGCGGCACCTCGATCATGGCCAGCGTGCGGCACAGCGTATCGACCGCAAGCATGAACGCCGCGCCGATCAGCATCGCGAGCGGTAGCAGGCGCCCGAAATCCGGACCGACGAGGAGGCGCGCGGCGTGCGGCACGAGCAAGCCCACCCAGCCGATGATGCCGCTGATGGCGACGACCGACGCCGTCATGAGCGTAGCGCACGCGATGACGATGGTGCGCAGGCGGCGCGTATCGACGCCGAGCGTGCGCGCTTCGTCGTCCGGAAGCGCGAGCAGGTTGATGCGCCAGCGCAGGAGCAGCATCGGCGCGAGCCCGATCAGAATGAGCGGCATCGAATACCAGATGTCATTGGGCGAGATCGCCGCCAGGCTGCCGAGCAGCCAGAACGTGATGGCCGGAAGCTGGTTATGCGGGTCGGCCAGGGTCTTGATGAGCGCGATCGCCGAGCCGAGCAGCGTGCCTATGACCACGCCGGTGAGCACGAGCGCGAGCAGCGGGTCGTGACCGCGCAGACGCGAGCC
>JAICPQ010000278.1 GCA_025929745.1 Burkholderiales bacterium
ACCGCGTCGAGCCGGTCCGGCAGCTGCTCGCGGCTCGGCACGACGTACGGGATGCGTGCGACCTTGATCTTGCTCTTGGCGCGCACGATGCGCTGCGCGAGCGTCGGCGCCGGCGTGAGAAACGCGTGCGCGATCTCCTCGGTCTTCAGGCCACACACCTCGCGCAGCGTGAGGGCGACCTGCGCGTCGGGTGATAGCGCCGGATGGCAGCAGGTGAAGATGAGGCGCAGCCGATCGTCCTCGATCTCGTTGGTCTCGGACTCTTCCGCGGCGAACGCCTCGAGCTCTTCGGTCTCGACGTAGGCCAAGCGTCTTTCGCGCCGCAGGGCGTCGATCGCCTTGAAGCGCCCGGTGGAGACGAGCCAGGCGCGTGGATTGGCGGGCACGCCTTCGCGCGGCCACTGCTCGAGCGCCGCGCGAAACGCTTCGGACATCGCTTCTTCGGCGAGCTCAAAGTCGCCGAGCAGGCGCACCAGCGTGGCGAACACGCGGCGCGATTCCGCCCGGTAGATGGCTTCGATGTCGGCGCCCGCCATGCGAGGCGCTGACAATATCAAGACTGCGTGAGAATCTGCCAGCCCTCGTCGGGCCGGTCGAGCGCGCCGTCGACGCAGTCGGTAAGGTGGGAGTGCATCATGCGCTGTGCTCGGCGTCCTCGGCGCCGTAGGCGCGTGCGCGGAGGAGGACCGCTTCGAATTTTTCCGGAAGGGTTTCGCGCAACCAGAAGAGCACCGCCTGCGACGAAGGCAGGTCGCATGCCAGCCCTCTCCACGAGTTGAGCGATTGCAGGAGCGTCCCTTTGATGTCGCCGACGACTTCGGCGATCGCGCGGTTCACCGCCTGCCGATGGCGCGCGTAATCCTCGGCCGGGATGACGTGGCTGTGCAGGCAGCAAAGCTCGAGCAGCGTTTCGTTGTACGCGCGGGGATCGTACTTGTCGCCGAGGTACGGGCAGAGGATCTTCACGCCCTGCTTCTTGGCAATTTCATCCGCGGCTTTCTCCGCCGCGAGACCGGCTTCGCGCTCGCCGCGCTGGTACAGCGTCCTCGTTATCTCTCCCCACCAGCGCACGCCGGTAAAGCGCGGATCGGCGAGAGCTTCATCGACCGCGGTGTGAGGCAAGGCAGTGTGCAAGCCGGTGCGCACCAGCTGTCCGCTCTCGGCGTCCACGCCGAGCGAGCGCAAGCGCGCCTCAATGGCGGCGAGGTGCTCGCGGCTTCCGCTGAGCAGCACCGCCTCACTCTGCTTGATGCCTTCGGCGGCGAAATGCGCCACCGCGGCGCTCAGGAAATCGTCCGAGTCGTAGATCTGAAGGATGTGCGAGCCGCGCGGCGGGGAAGCGAGCACGGTCTTCCACGAAGAATTGGAAGCGGCTAACTGCATGCGAGGGGCGAATCGTATCAGCGCGGCGAGCGTGGCGGTATCGTCGAAACGACCACAACCTTAGAATCGCGGCATGACCTGCGACATCGTTCTGCGTAATGGCACTGTGGTCGACGGCAGCGGCGCTCCTGCGCGTCGCGCGGACATCGGCATTACCGGCGGCAAGATCGTTCCGCCCGGACCGGCGAAGCGCACCATCGACATCGAAGGGCGCGTGCTCGCGCCGGGCTTCATCGATCCGCACACGCACTACGACGCGCAGATCTGCTGGGACGGCGGCATCACGCCGTCGAGCTGGCACGGCGTCACCAGCGTGGTGATGGGAAACTGCGGCGTCGGCATCGCGCCATGCGCACCGCGCGCACGCGAGATCGCGATGCGCGATCTCGTCAATGTCGAGTCGATTCCCTTCGACGTGCTTGACGCCGGCATCACCTGGGACTGGGAAAGCTTCCCCGAGTACATGGACGCCGCGGCGCGGCGCAAGCCTTCGCTCAATCTCGGCTTTCTCGCACCGCTCACGCCGTTTCGGCATTACGTGATGGGCGAGGCCTCCATGGAGCGTGCCGCCAATTCTGACGAAACTCTGAAAATAGCGGCGCTACTCGGCGAAGCGATCGATGCCGGCGCTTTCGGCTGGTCGAGCACGCTCCTCAACCAGCACATGGGCTACGGCGGCCGGCCGCTCGCATGCCGCAACGCGAGCCGCGAGGAGCTGAAGAGCTATTGCAACGTGTTGCGGGACCGCGGCAAGGGCGCGATCGAATTCGCGATGACGCGCCAGATCGCGGTGCTCGAGCCGCCCGAGCTCGAGCTCCTCGATTTCATGCTCGAGGAAAGCCGGCGGCCGGTTACGCTGATCGCGCTCTTCGATCGCGACGACCTGCCGGAAGCGCTGCGCTCCACGATGCGAAATCTGCGCCCGATGATCGCGCGCGGCGCGCGCCCGCAGACTTCGCCGAAGCCGCTCACGCGCGAGTTGACGATGCGAAGCCCTTTTGCCTTCGCGGCTTTCCCGTCCTGGAAGCGGCTTTTCGAGGACACGTCGAAGGAAGCGCAGCGCGCCGTCTATCGCGATCCTGAATTCCGTGAAAGCTTCCGGAAGGATTTAAGGCGTCCCGCTTCTTTCGCGGACTGGGCAAGGATTACAGTCCATGAGGTGAAATCGCCAGCATTGAAGGCGTTTGAAGGGCGAACTGTCGCGGAGCTTGCAGCGAGCCGGGGCGGCGACGGCGTCGACCCCCGGCGCGACCACCCGCTCGAAGATTATGGCGGAAATTAGTTCAACCTGCAGTACGGGGAAA
>JAICPQ010000293.1 GCA_025929745.1 Burkholderiales bacterium
ATGCGCGCAGCGCGAGTCTGGAAGCGCGCTCAGGCGCTGGGGAAGCCTGGCTCTCCTCGCTACGCTTTCCGTAAGCGCCGTCGAGGCGCAGGTCCTCTCCACTCGCATCTGGCCGGCGCCGGAATACACGCGCCTCACCTTCGAATCGAAGGAAGAGATCCAGTACAAGATCTTCAGCGTCACGCATCCGGCGCGCCTCGTGCTCGACCTGCAAACGAACGACATCACGGCCGCGCTTGCCGAGCTGAACGGCAAGGTCACCGGGGAAGATCCGTACATCCAGGGATTGCGCGTCGCGCGCAACCGCCCCGGCGTCGTGCGCGTCGTTCTCGATCTGAAGCAGGACGTGCGGCCGCAGATCTTCACGCTGCGTCCCGTCGCCGATTACGGCCACCGGCTGGTGCTCGACATCCATCCCATCGTCCCCCACGATGTCATGGCGCAGCTGCTCGAGGAAACAGAAAAGCTTCGCCCGCGGCTTAGACCCGGCGCGCCGCGCCTCGCGACGATCGTGATCGATCCGGGGCACGGCGGCGAAGATCCGGGCGCCATTGGCCGGCGCGGTTCGCGCGAAAAAGACGTCACGCTAAGCATCGCGCGCCGCCTGAAGAAGCTGATCGACGGCGAGCCGAACATGCGGGCGCTCCTTACGCGCGATGGCGACTACTTTCTCGCGCTCGGCGCTCGCGTGGATAAGGCGCGTGCCGTGAAGGCGGACCTCCTGGTCTCGATTCACGCCGACGCGTTCACGCGCCCGAACGTGCGAGGGTCTTCGGTGTTCGCGCTCTCCGACAAGCGCGCCACCTCGGAGCTGGCGCGCGCGCTTGCCAAGAAGGAGAACGAGTCCGACCTGATCGGCGGCGTGGCGCTGCAGACCAAGGACGACCATGTGCGTCGCACGATCCTCGATCTCTCGCAGAGCGCGACCATCGACCACAGCCTTCGGCTGGGCAGCTCGGTGCTGAAGCAGCTCGGCGGCGTGAACGACCTGCACAAGCCGCGCGTCGAGCAGGCGAGCTTCGCGGTCCTCACCGCCCCCGACGTGCCCTCGATCCTCGTCGAGACCGCCTTCATCTCGAACCCCGAAGAGGAGCGGCGCCTGAACGACGACGTGTATCAGGACAAGCTGGCGCAAGCGATTCTTGAAGGCATCCGCGAATACATCGCGAAGCATCCACCTCGCCCCGTCGGCCCGGTCGCTACTCGATGACCTTTATGCGCGCGGCGCCGCTCGTGCCTCGCGCCGCGAGCGCAACCACGCAAAGAAGCCCGGCGAGACGGAAATAGCGACGATGATGAGGATCACCGCCGTGAGGTTGTTCTTCACGATCGGCTGGTTGCCGAACCAAAAGCCGAGCAGGCAGAGCGACACCACCCAAATGAGCGCGCCTAGCACGCAGAAACCGAGATAGCGCCCGTACGGCATCGCGCCGACGCCGGCGACGAAGGGCACATAGGTGCGCACGATGGGTACGAAGCGCGCGAGGATGATGGTTTTGCCGCCGTGGCGCTCGTAGAACTCGCTCGCGCGCCGCAGGTGCGCCGGATTGAACCAGCGGGAGCGCTGGAATTGGAAGACGCGCGGGCCGATATAGCGGCCGACCCAGTAATTCACGTTGTCGCCGCACAGCGCCGCCGCGACAAGGGTCGCCATCAGCGCCACGATGTTCATGTCGCCGGCGCCGGCGACCGCGCCGGCGACGAAGAGCAGCGAATCGCCCGGTAAGAACGGCGTGACCACCAGGCCGGTTTCGCAGAACACGATCACGAAAAGCAGCGCGTAAACCCACACGCCGTGCTCCTGCACGAAATCGGCGAGATGGACGTCGAGCCGCACGACGAGATCCCAGAACCAGGCGAGCAGTTCCATGGCGCGATTCTATATACTCGACGCGTGAGCGCCATTCGCGTTCTGCCGCAGCTTCTGGTGAGCCAGATCGCCGCCGGCGAAGTCGTCGAGCGACCGGCCTCGGTGCTGAAGGAGCTGCTCGAGAACAGCATCGACGCGGGCGCGCAGGCGATCAGCGTCGCGCTCGATTCCGGCGGCATCAAGCGCGTGCAGGTAGAGGACGACGGCGCGGGCATCGTGCGCGACGAGCTGCCGCTCGCGCTCGCGCGCCATGCGACCAGCAAGATTGCCACGCTCGAAGACCTCGAGGGCGTGCTGACCATGGGATTTCGCGGTGAAGCGCTTGCTGCGATCGCCTCGGTTTCGCGCGTCTCGATCACCAGCCGTACCCG
>JAICPQ010000235.1 GCA_025929745.1 Burkholderiales bacterium
GGGGCGGAGATGAGCGCTGTTCTGAATCACGCGCCCGCGCACACTGACGTCGGCGCGCGTCTCGCGTTTCAGAAGCAGTTGCAGGCGGTGACGAACAAGATCCACGCCACCAGCAACATCGACGAGATCATGCTCGAGGTGAGCGCGGACGTCTGTCAGCTGTTCCACGCCGATCGCCTCACCATCTACTCGGTAGGCGAGGACAAGCAGTCCATCGTCAGCAAGGTGAAGACGGGCTTGAACTCGTTCAAGGACCTGAAGCTGCCGATCGCCGAGCACTCGATCGCCGGTTACGTGGCGCTGGCGAAAAGGACCGCGAACGTCAGGGACGTCTACGACGAGAACGAGCTGCGCGGTCTTAACCCCAACCTGCGCTTCCTGCAGGAAGTGGACAAGCGCACCGGTTACCGGACCAAGCAGATGCTCGTGGCGCCGATCCTCGAAGCCGGGACGAACGAGCTCATCGGCGTCATCCAGATCATCAACAACAAGGCCGGCGTGCCGTTCGGCGGGCTCGCCGAGGAGGGGGTGAGCGAGCTCGCGCAGACGCTCGCCATCGCCTTCAAGCAGCGCCAGAAACCGCACACGGCGAAAAGCAAGTACGACTACCTGATCGCTGAGGCGGTCATCTCGGCGGGCGAGTTCGAGCTCGCCGCACGCAAGGCCCGGAAAAAAGCGGTCGACATCGAACAGATCCTGGTCGACGAGTTCCAGGTAAAGAACGCGGCGATCGGGGCGGCGCTCGCCAAGTTCTTCAGCGTGCCCTATGAGGCCTGCAAGCCCGATCGCGTGAAGCCGGCCGATCTTCTGAAGAACCTCAAGCGCGAGTACGTCGAGGCCAACCAGTGGGTGCCGATCGACGACAGCAAGGAGGGGCTGGTGGTGCTCTGCCTCGACCCCGAGCGCATCCGCTCCTCGCGTATCGCGGCGAACGTGTTTCCGAAGGCGCGCATCCTCTACAAGGTCACCACGCAGAAGGATTTCAAGGACACGGTGAACCAGTTCTACGGCCCGGAGTCGGGCGCCGCGGACCTGGGCAACGTCGAGGACCTGCTCGGTGCGATGGCCGACGATGCCGGAGACATCCTCGAGGCGTCGAACGACGAAGCCTCCGCGGCAGCCGATAATGAGCTCGTCAAGCTCGTCAATAAGGTGATCGTCGACGCCTATAACCAGGGCGCTTCCGACATCCATATCGAGCCCTATCCCGGCAAGGCGAAGACGGAGATCCGCTTCCGCAAGGACGGCTCGCTCGGGCCGTACATCGAGGTACCGGCAAGCTACCGCGCGGCGATCGTGGCACGCATCAAGATCATGTGCGACTTGGACATCTCCGAGAAGAGAAAGCCCCAGGACGGCAAGATCAAGTTCAAGAAATTCGGCCCGCTCGATATCGAGCTGCGCGTTGCGACCATTCCGACCGCCGGCGGCATCGAGGACATCGTGATGCGGATTCTCGCCGCCGGCGAGCCGATCCCGTTGGACAAGATGGGCTTCAGCGAGCGCAACCTCCAGCATGTCAAGACCGCCGTGTCCAAGCCTTACGGGCTATTTTTCTGCTGCGGGCCCACCGGCTCGGGAAAGACCACGACGCTGCATTCGGTGCTGAAGTTCCTGAATACCCCGGACACCAAGATCTGGACCGCCGAAGACCCGGTGGAAATCACGCAGAAAGGCCTGCGCCAGGTGCAGGTGAACAAGAAGGCGGGGCTGGACTTCGCGACCGTCATGAAGGCTTTCCTGCGCGCCGACCCGGACATCATCATGGTCGGCGAGATGCGCGACAAGGAGACCACCGGCATCGGCATCGAAGCCTCGCTGACCGGCCACCTGGTGTTCGCGACGCTGCACACGAACTCGGCACCGGAATCCATCACGCGCCTGCTCGACATGGGGATGGACCCTTTCAACTTCTCGGATGCTTTGCTCGGCATCCTGGCGCAGCGGTTGGCGAAGCGCCTGTGCGGCTGCAAGCAGACCTACACGCCCGAGGCCGCCGAGCTCACCTCGTTCCTGCGCGAGTACTGCGAGGAGCTGATGAACACGCCCCGCTTCAAGGCCGACCCCAAGGGCGCAATGGAGGCCGTCTACCGCGAGTGGGTGAAGGTCTACGGCAACGACAAGGGTCAGCTCACCTTCTACAAGCCGGTCGGGTGCGACCGCTGCGGCGGCTCAGGCTTCAAAGGGCGCTGCGGCCTGCACGAGCTTCTGATCGCCTCCGATCGCCTGAAGAAGGCGATCCAGGAGCGTGCGCGCGTGGCCGAAGTCCTGGCGATTGCGCTGGAGGAGGGCATGCGCACGCTCAAGCAGGACGGCATGGAAAAATGCCTGGCCGGCATCACCCACATCAAGGAAGTGCGCGCAGTGTGCATCAAATAAGAAGAGCAATGACGAGCGTTGAAACCCGCTGATAACACACACGGCCTTCGCCTGCGCGCGGCGGCCAACCGCGACGCCGACCTCGGGGAGCGTCTCGAGAAGCTGAACCTGATCGGTGCCTCGCTTTCGGCGGAGCGCGACATCAACCGGCTGCTCGAGCTCATTCTCGCGGCGGCCAAGTCGATCACGGGCGCCGACGGCGGCACGCTGTATCGCGTCGCCGACGACAAGACGCTGCGTTTCGAGATCGTGCGCACCACCTCGCTGCGTTACTACCTCGGCGGCACGAGTGGAAACCCGGTGCCGTTCTATCCGATCCAGCTCTACCGCGATGGGGAGCCGAACCACAGCATGGTAGCCGCGCACGCGGCGCTCACCGGCAGGACGGTCAATATCGCCGATGCCTACGGTGCCGAGGGCTTCGATTTCTCCGGCACGCGCGCCTTCGATGCGAAGACCGGCTACCGCTCGAAGTCATTCCTCACGGTGCCGATGCGCAACCACGAGCACGAGACGATCGGCGTGCTCCAGCTCATCAACGCAGCCGACCCGCGCAGCGGCGAGATCGTCGCCTTTTCCGCCTCCGACCAGCGCCTCGCCGAGTCGCTCGCCTCGCAGGCGGCAATCGTGCTCAGCAACCGGCAGCTCATCAACCAGCTCGAGCAGCTGTTCGAGTCCTTCATCAATCTGATCAACTCGGCGATCGACGAAAAGTCGCCGTACACCGGCGCGCATTGCCAGCGCGTGCCGCAGCTCACCATGATGCTCGCCGAAGCAGTGAACGACACGCACGAGGGTCCGCTCGCCAAGTTTCAGATGACCGATAAGGACCGCTACGAGCTCAAGATCGCGGGCCTCCTGCACGACTGCGGCAAGGTCACGACGCCGGTGCACGTAGTGGACAAGGCGACCAAGCTCGAGGCCATCTACGACCGCATCACGCTCATCGACACACGGTTCGAAGTGCTCAAGCGCGATCTGGAGATCCAGGCGCTGCGCGGCGAGCTCGATGAGCGCAAATTGCGCGTGCGGCTGCGCGAGCTGGACGACGACCGGCGCTTCCTGCACGCCTGCAACATGGGCAGCGAGCGCATGAAGGATGAGGATATCGCGCGGGTAAAGCGGATCGCGGCCTACCGCTGGCGCGACGTGGCGGGACACGAAGCGAACTTCCTCTCGGACGACGAAGTGAAGAACCTCACGATCCGCGCCGGCACGCTCACGGAGGAGGAACGCAAGATCATCAACCACCACATCGTCGCCACGATCAAGATGCTCGAGGCGCTGCCGTGGCCCAAGCACCTCGCGAACGTGCCGGAATACGCGGGCGGCCACCACGAGCGCATGGACGGCAAGGGCTACCCGAAGGGGCTCACGCGCGAGCAGATGTCCGTGCAGGCGCGCTGCATGGGCATCGCCGACATCTTCGAGGCGCTCACCGCGCGCGACCGGCCCTACAAGAAAGGCAAGACGCTCTCTGAATCGCTCGAGATCCTCGGCCGCATGAAGCTCAACCACCACATCGACC
>JAICPQ010000300.1 GCA_025929745.1 Burkholderiales bacterium
AGATCACCGGGGACCAGCGCTACAAAGTGCCCTGGGCCGACATCAAGGCCACGCTCAAGAACGTGAAGATGGAAGTCGAGCTCGGCATCGAAATTGCCACGGCTTGGAAGGAAGCGCAGAGGTGTCTCAACTGCGACGTGCAGACCGTTTTCACCGACAAGCTCTGCATCGAGTGCGACGCCTGCGTCGACATCTGCCCGATGGACTGCATCAGCTTCGTTCCGAACGGCGACGAAGCCGATCTGCGCACGCGCTTGAACGCGCCCGCGAAGAACCTCACGCAGGATTTGTATGTGAGTGGTCCCCTTAAGACCGCTCGAGTGATGGTCAAGGACGAAGACGTCTGCCTGCACTGTAGCCTGTGCGCCGAGCGCTGCCCCACTGGCGCCTGGGACATGCAGAAGTTCCTGCTCGACATGACCTACGCCGGCACCGGCTGCAGAAAGAAAACGCTGAAGGCCGCATGAGCGCAGTCCTCAAGCCGTCTCCCGAACAGGCCCTTCGCGTACAGCTCGCCGCGGCGTACCGTGTGGCGGATCACCTCGGCTGGTCGGAGCTCATCTACACGCACATCAGCGTGCGCATTCCGGGGCCCGAGCATCACTTCCTGATCAACCCGTACGGCCCGCGCTTCGACGAAGTCACCGCTTCGTCGCTGGTCAAGATCGACGTGGACGGAAACCCCGTAGGGTCACAGCAGTACAAGGCGAACAAGGCCGGCTTCATCATCCACAGCGCGATCCACATGGCGCGCCCGGACGCCGCGTGCGTCTGGCACATGCATACGCTCGCCGGCATGGCGGTCTCGGCGCAGGAAAACGGCCTGCTGCCGGTGCACATGTATTCGCACAATTTCTACAAGCGGCTGAGCTATCACGACTTCGAGGGGCCGAGCATGCGGCTCGACGAACGCGAGCGCCTGGTTGCGAGCTTCGGAAGCGAAAACCAGGGCCTCATCCTCCGCAACCACGGCCTCCTGACCGTCGGGCGCACGATTCCGGAAGCCTTCATCCGCTTCTGGCGCCTGAACCGCGCCTGCGAGATCCAGCTCGCCGCGCAAGCCGCGAAGCTGCGGCTGCCGTCGGCCGAAGTCTGCGAAGCCTCGTTCCAGATGGGCGAGGAATTCCTTACCGACCAGGCGGACCTCGGCCAGCTCGAGTTCGATTCCATCGTTCGCAAGATCGAAAGCAAAGACGCGTCCTACAAGAACTAATGACCAAGCGCATCGAAGCCACCAACGATTTCGTCATCAAGTTCGCCAACGTCAACGGCTCGGGCTCGGCGTCGGCGAACGAGCTATTCGCGAAGAGTTTTCTTCGCATGGGGATCCCGGTCTCGCCGCGCAACATCTTCCCGTCGAACATCCAGGGCCTGCCGACCTGGTACGAGGTGCGCGTCACCGAAAAAGGCCACCTCGGCCGCCGCGGCGGGGTGGATCTCATGGTCGCGATGAACCCGCAGACCTGGGACCAGGACGTGAAGGAAGTGGAGCCGGGCGGCTACCTCTTCTACGACAACACCAAGCCCCTGCCGAAGTCCAAGTTCCGTGCCGACATCCACGTGATCGGCATGCCGCTCACGGAGATCTGCAACAGCGCCTACGAGAACCCGCGCGAGCGCCAGCTCTTCAAGATCATCATCTACGTCGGCGCCCTCGCCGGTCTGATGGACCACGACCCCGAGGTCATCGCCGAGCTGATCGGCGAGCAGTA